>JAYTRQ010000669.1:0-9944 GCA_043746125.1 Armatimonadota bacterium
CCCGTCGCACCCCAAGTCATCACCCACGGAAGCAGGGCAGACAAAGTCGTCGCGCTGACGTTCGACGCCTGCCAGACGCACAAGATGGCCGGGTACGACACCAAGATCATCGGCATCCTTCAGGCGACACACACGCCTGCGACTCTGGTGTTGGGTGGCCGCTGGATGGAAACGCACGCGGCGGCGGCACGGAGCCTGGGCGCAGACCCTCTGTTCGAGATCGGCAACCACTCTTACCTGCACCCGCACATGAAGACGCTGACTCCCGCCGCCATGCACCGAGAACTTCAACAGACACAGGACGTTCAGTACCGGCTGATGGGGCATCAGGGGCGCATCTTCCGGCCGCCCTATGGGGAGTACAATGCGGCTCTGGTCTCCGAAGCGGCCCGGATGGGCCTGAAGACGCTGACCTGGGAAGTCGTGACCGGCGACCCAGACCCTCACGTCACCGCGCCAGACATCGTTCGCACCGTGCTGGCACGGGCAAGGCCTGGCTCGGTCGTCATCATGCACGTGAACGGTCGCGGCTGGCACACGGCCGAGGCGCTGCCTGCCGTCATTCGGGGCCTGCACAAACGAGGCTACCGATTCGTGACAGTCTCTCAGTTGCGTTAAAGGCGACGCCGACAGCACAGGCAACGTGTCGACTAAGACAGTGCGTGCGCCAACGTCGCCAGCACTCCGTCCGTAGAGAGCCGGGCCAAGTCGGCGGCCAACGCCTGGGTGAACGCCACAGACTTGCCCAGATCACCGAATAAATCGGTCAAGGCAAGCAGTGGGTGCGGGTCCGTGCCGCCCGTTCGTGCCCCTGCCACAAGTTCTTCCGAACGCGGGTCATCAATCGGGTACGGCCGTCCCTGCTCGTCAGTGCCCATCAGGTACCGGAACCAGCCCGCGACGGCCAGAGTGAGCAGTGGCGCAGGCCGTCCCAGTGCCAGGGCCTCCCGAAGCGAGGGCAGGAGGCACCTGGGCATTTTGGAGGACCCGTCCAGGCAGATGCGCGTCACCTGGTCGCCTATCGCCGGGTTGGCGAGGCGGGTCATCAGGGTGTCCTTGTAGACCGTCAGATCTATGCCCGGCACCGGTGGCAGCAGCGGCGTGACCTCGTCGTCCATCAGCCGGCGGACGAAGGCGGAGAACAGCGGGTCCGCCATGATCTCGTGGATGTAGGTAAAGCCCGCTAGAAAACCTAAGTACCCCATCGCGGAGTGGCTACCGTTGAGCAGCCGGAGCTTCATCTTCTCGTAAGGCGTGACATCGGAGACGAACTGTACTCCCACCCGCCCTAAAGGCGGCCGGCCGTCGGAGAAGTGGTCCTCAACAATCCACTGATGGAATGGCTCGGTCACGACCGGCCAGGCGTCCTCGATCCCAAACCCGCCCAAGACCATTTCGCGGTCAGCGTTGGTCGTCTGCGGCGTGATCCGGTCCACCATGCCGTTTGGAAAGGCGGCGTTCTGCGCGATCCAATCGGCCAAGGCTGGCTCACGCAGTGCGGCGAAGGCGAGGAGCGACTGACGGGCCACGTCTCCATTGTGCGGCACGTTGTCGCAGGACAGCACAGTGAACGCAGGCAGGCCGAGCCGCCGCCGCCGGTCCAGGGCCTCGGCCAGATAGCCGAACACGCCGATAGGATGGGTGGGGTCTTGAAGGTCGTGATGTATCTCCGGGTGGTTTGCATTAAATTCCCCCGTCGCCTCACTGTAGTTGTAAGCGCTTTCAGTGATCGTCAGCGTAACGATTTTCGTCTGGGGGGCGGCCATTGCATCGAGAACCTGCACGGCCTGGTCAGGCGCGTACAGAAACTTGAGGATCGAGCCGACAATGCGCAGCGCATTGCCCTCGGCGCCTCGGGAAACGACCGTGTAGAGGCAGTCCTGTGGAACCAGGGCCTTCCGCATGGCGGCATCGGCAGGGCGCAATCCAACGCCGCAGATCCCCCACCCCGTTTCCCCACCCGTTGCGAGCAGATCGTCCAGATAGACTGCCTGGTGCGCCCGGTGAAAGCCGCCGACTCCGACGTGAATGACGCCGGCCGTGACGCTACTGCGGTCGTATCGCGGGACCATCACCTCCGGGTGTGACTTGGGGAAGGTGCGTAGGGATCGGTTGTTTAGCCTTGACATTGTCTCTTTATACCCTAAACCCGTCATAGCATTGCCGTGGATTGGGTACAATACTACATAATGCGCCCTCTTGTTAATGAAGCCCGCTTTAATCGTCTGCTCACACGCGCCGCCCTGCTGCCCTTTTTGCTACTGGCGGCGCTGTCCGCGCTCCTGGTCTGGCAGATAGTCAGCCTACTGCACGAGTTTGCGTGGGTCGAACACACGGACAGCGTCATCGCACAGGCGAACCTCTCCCAGAAGCAGATGTTGGACATGGAGACTGGCAAGCGCGGCTACCTGCTCTCTTACGACCCAAAGTATCTGGAACCCTACCGGAGCGGCGAAGTACAGATCGGACCTGCTTTAGAAAGGCTAGGCCGACTAACGCAGGACAACCCGGATCAGGTCAAACGGGTCACCGCCCTACAAGATCTGAACCGGCGGTGGCACGAGGATGCCCTCCCCGCCATCACAGGCATGCGGCCTGGCGCGGGGCTGCCCCACGCCCAAGATGACCAGGGCAAGCGTCTCATGGATGCCATGCGCGGGCAGTTCACCGACCTCGTGGCGGAGGAAGAACGGCTACGGGCGGTCCGGAGTGAGATCGCCCGCCGGAGAGCCAGGAACGCCATTGCGACGGCGGTTCTGGCCGCTCTCTTTGGGGGGGGGCTTCTGGCCTTCTCCGCCCGCCGGCAGCTGCAGCAGTTGTCGAATGAATACGGAGAGGCGACTGCCAAAACGCGGACCCAGGCGAGGGCCATTCAGGAGAGCGAGACGAGACTGCGGCTGACCATTGATACGGCTCTGGATGCCGTCATCAATGCGGACTCTGCGGGGATCATCACTGGCTGGAACGCGCAGGCAGAGCGGATATTCGGGCGCAGCCGGGCGGAAGTAGTTGGGCAGGCGCTCGACACGATGATCATTCCGGAAGCCTATCGGGAGATGCACCGCAATGGACTGGCCCACTACCTGAAGACCGGCGAGGGGCCTGTGCTGAACCGGCGCAGAGAGGTTGCCGCTCTGCGCCGGGATGGTACGGAGTTCCCGATTGAATTGGCGATTGTCCCGATGCAATGGGACACGGGCGTGTCCTTCAGCGCCTTCGTTCGCGACATCACCCAGCAGAAACAGGCTGAAGAGATGCTGGCACACAGGGTCCGCCTGGCCGCGATGGGGACTGAAGTGGGCGTCGCCCTGACCCAGAAGGGGGGGTTGCGGGACGTGCTGCAACTCTGCACCGAGACGATGGTACGGCATCTGGATGCCGCCTTCGCCCGCATCTGGACGCTCGATGAGGATGGCAAGATTCTGGAACTTCAGGCCAGTGCTGGCCTCGAAACAGACCTTGATGGCCCTCAGCAGCGTATTCCGGTGGGGTCCTTCAAGATCGGCTTGATCGCCGAGGAGCGGCGGCCTTACTTAACGAATTCCGTTTGGGACGATCCCCGCATCGCCGACAAGGAGTGGGCTAAACGTGAGGGGCTGACGTCATTTGCCGGGCATCCACTCATCGTCGAGGACCAGTTGTTGGGTGTCATGGCGATGTACGCCCGCCACTCGCTCACGGACGCTACCCTTCAAGCCCTCGCCTCGGTCGCAGACGGCATCGCCTTAGGAATTGAGAGAAAGCAGAGCGAAGAGGAGCTACTGCGGGCTAAAGACGATGCCGAGGCTGCCAGCCGCACCAAGTCTCAGTTTCTCGCGAACATGAGCCACGAACTGCGGACTCCGATGAACGCCATTTTGGGCTACTCGGAAATGCTCCAGGAGGAAGCGGAAGAGAAGGGCCTAGAGGACTTCACGCCGGACCTACAAAAGATCCAGAACGCCGGGAAGCACCTGCTCGCCCTCATCAACGATATATTGGATCTGTCGAAGATCGAAGCGGGGAAGATGGAACTCTATGTGGAAGACTTTGACATCCGCGAGGTGGTCAACGACGTCGCCGCCACGGTTCAGACGCTGATCGCGAAGAAGGACAACCGCCTGGTCGTCCACGTCCCCGACGATGCCGGCAGGATGACCGCCGATCTGACCAAAGTCCGACAGTCCCTGTTCAACCTCCTGTCCAACGCGGCCAAGTTCACCGAGAACGGCCAGATCACGCTCGACGTCCAGCAGGATGGTAACGACTGGCTATTCACGGTCCGAGATACGGGTATCGGCATAACAGCGGAGCAAATGAGCGGGCTTTTTGAAGCCTTCGCGCAGGCCGACGCCTCCACCACCCGGAAGTATGGCGGGACCGGCCTAGGCCTTGCAATCACGCGCCGCTTCTGCCGGATGATGGGAGGAGACGCCACGGTGGAGAGTACACCTGGCCAGGGGTCAGCCTTTACCATACGCCTCCCCGCCTCAGCTCCCACAGCTGAGACCTTGGAGGGCGTTCAGGCCTTGCTGCCCTCGGAGGATCCGGTGGCAGCCGGTCTCGGCGACGTCGTGCTGGTGATTGACGACGACCCGGCGGCGCGGGACCTCATGCGCCGGTTCCTCATCCGCGAAGGCTTCCGGCCCGAGACCGCTGCGAGCGGTGAGGAGGGACTGCGTCTGGCCCAAGCACTCCACCCCGTTGTCATCACACTGGACGTAATGATGCCCGGAATGGATGGCTGGACGGTCTTGCAGCAGCTCAAAGTAGACACCAGGACACAGGATATCCCTGTCATCATGCTGACGATGGTGGACGACAAGAACATCGGCTTCGCCCTGGGCGCGACCGACTACCTGACCAAGCCCGTGGACCGCAACCGCCTGGCCGCCATTCTCGGGCGCTATCACTGTCCTGACGGCGGTTGTCGCGTCCTTCTCGTCGAGGATGATGAGCCGACCCGCGAAATGATGCGTGCTTTGCTGACGCGCGAAGGCTGCCTCGTGACTGAGGCGGCGAATGGCCGGATCGCGCTGGAACAAATGCGGACGTCGTACCCCGACCTCATCCTGCTTGACTTGATGATGCCGGAAATGGACGGATTCGAGTTCGCGCAGCGTTTGCGGGAACACAAGGAATGGCAGTCTGTCCCGGTCATCGTGCTGACAGCGAAGGACATCACGGAGGCGGAGCGGATACAGCTCAAGGGTTACGTAGAGAAGATCGTTCAGAAGGGCGCGTGGGACCAAAACGCCCTGTTGCGCGAAGTCCGTGCCTTGGTGAACGCCAGCAAGAAGCAAAGGTAACGTCGTGCCCAAGATCCTGCTCGTTGAGGACAACGAAGACAACCGGGACATGCTCTCCCGCCGCCTGGCCCGCAAGGGGTATGAGGTCGCTCTGGCGGTTGACGGGGCGGAGGGCGTTGCCCAAGCGGCCACCCAGAAGCCAGATCTGATCCTGATGGACATGAGTCTGCCCGTGCTGGATGGATGGGAGGCAACCCGCCGGATCAAGGCCGAAACAGCCACGCGGGACATCCCCGTCATCGCCCTCACTGCCCATGCGATGTCGGACGACCGGGATCGGGCCTTCGCCGCCGGGTGCGACGACTACGATACGAAGCCTGTTGAACTGTCCCGGCTACTTGAGAAAATCGAAACCCTGCTGGCGAAAGGCCGACCGGCATGAGCGACGAAAGTGGCGTAGACGAGGCGGCGCTTGCGAACCTACGACACGACCTGCGGAACCCCATCGGCCAGGTGCTGGGCTACGGGGAGATGGTCATGGACGACCTACGCGATCTGGGCCGGCCCGACCTTGTCGCGGACGTCGAGAGAATCCACGCGGCCGGTAAGCAGCTCCTGGCGCTGGTGGACGAGCGCCTGAATCCAGCCGGCCTCAGTCAACCGGGGCCATTGACGCCTGACCCCGCTCCTGTACGCTCCCCCATTTCCTCTCTGATACCTCTTCCGCAGGAGGTGCGGAAGGAAAGCGATCAGGGAGGCTTGCTCCTGGTCGTGGATGACAATGAAGAGAACCGGGACGTTCTCGCCCGCCGCCTCCGAAGGCAGGGCCATTGGGCCGTGACTGCTTCAGGCGGTCAGGAGGCACTGGCAACACTGGCCGGACAGCCGTTTGATATGGTCTTACTGGACATAATGATGCCGGACATGGACGGCTACGAAGTGTTGTCCCGGATCAAGACAAACCCACAGACGTCCAGACTGCCGGTGATTATGATCTCCGCGCTCGACGAGATGGAGAGCGTCGCCCGCTGCATCGAGATGGGTGCGGCCGATTACCTGCCCAAGCCCTTCAACCCTACCCTGCTGCGTGCCCGCATCGGGGCGAGCCTGCGGGAGAAACGCACCCACGACCGCGAACTGCGCTACACGGCCATTTTAGCGGAGAACTTCCGCAAGCTTCAGGAGTTGGAGCGTCTGCGGGATGATCTGACGCACATGATCGTTCATGACCTCAGGACACCGCTCACGTCCCTCTTGACCGGACTGCAAACAGTACCAGCTGTCGGCGATTTGAGCGATCTACAGGCGGAAATTCTGGAAATCGCTGTGGATGGTGGGCAGACGCTGCTCGGCATGATCAACGACCTGCTGGACGTTGAGAAGATGGAACAGGAGTCCGTTCCGCTGGAACGGGTTCCGCTCACCGCCGCAGGATTGATCGAGCGGGCGACAGCTCAGGTCGCCCTGCTGGCTCAGAGCAGCGGACTGACCCTGGTCGCGGAAGCCTTGATGAGCCTGCCGCTGTTTCTGGGGGACGAAGACAAACTGCGTCGGACTCTGGTCAATCTGCTGGGCAACGCCATTAAGTTTACGCCCACGGGCGGCACCATCACCATGAGCGCCGAAGCAAATGGAGACGACGTCCTGTTCAGCGTCCGTGACACCGGGGAAGGCATCCCATTGGAGGCATTTGACCGCATCTTTGAGAAGTTCGGCCAGGTTAAAAACCGAAAAGCGGGGCGTAAAATGTCTACGGGCCTGGGCCTAGCCTTCTGCAAACTGGCCGTCGAAGCGCATGGGGGCCGGATCTGGGTAGAGAGCCAGGCGGGCCGGGGCAGCACTTTCTTTTTCACGATTGCCCTGACCCCAACGGCATAGCCTCTCTTTCCTGTTTCGCCCGCTCAATCTCCTCCTGCGTGTCTGCCGCCGCCACGTCGAGATGTTCCGCCACATACATGGACCCCTCGTCGGTCGCCCCAGCAGCTTCCAGTGCCTCCTCCATCTTGCTTTCCAGCGTTGCCAGTACCTCGTGAGGGTCAACGGTCTTCGTCAGAGCCTCCGCCTCCAAGTCAATGCGGTTCCGCACGCTCGGCATGTCCCGGCGCAGCTCTTCCAGCAGGTCAATGATCTTGGCCGTTCGCTGCTCGGCCAGCATACTCATTTGGAGGTCGAGCTGCTCGCGGCGCTCCGCTAGCTTCCCCTGACGGTTCTGCGTGATGAGAACCACGGTCGTCATCAGCAGCCCGCCCAGACCCGCCGCCCCCTGGAGCCAGGCGAACGGCGGATCGTCCCAGTGCCGGCCGTAATGGGCGGCCAGGCCATTGACCATCATCCACATGCTGACACCGACGAGGATGCCGTAGAAAAACTGTGGTCTTCCGAGCCAGGCCGTCAGCGTCTCTACCTTGCGCTGATGCGGGTCCACCTGCTGCTCGGCGAAGTTGTGCAGGGCGACGACGGCATCTATGTTCTGGCCGATCGGGTCGGGCGCGGCCAGGGCCGCTTGGCCCCGCTTGCGTCGAAATCTCATCGCTGCCGCAGTTCCCCTTTTTGGCGCATCTCCTCGCGTCGCATCGGCATCCGGTCAATCGTGCTCGTGAGCGTTTGCAGTGAGACCGGCGTGGGTCCCCTGAAGGCGACGTGACCGTCTTTGCCGATCAGCAGAACGCGGAACTGACCCGGCAGGACGTGATACTTGGTCCGCAGGGCCAGGTCCGCCTTCGGGCCGGACGCGAAGATGTCAGTACGAACCAAGTCACGGTCCGTAAACTGCGCCTCGCTTCGCCTAAACAAAGCCGCCTGTCTCTGCCAGCGCGGGTCGCGGGCATTGGGTGCAAAGATCAGCAGCACACGGTTTTTGTCGCGGTAGCGGCCAAGATCGGTCCCCGGTTGAGCCGCCAAGGGGAGAGCGGCGAGGAACAGAACCGGCCCAATAAGTGCCTTTAAGGTCACGCCTTCTGCCTCTTCTACCGCGCCGTCACCCCTAGTGCCAGCACTCCGGCGAGATCAGCAGGTCTAACGTGCCGGTCTGCACGTCCGGCGTCTGGGCTAGCGTTGTGTAGAAGATGGCTTCCCTGAGTAGACGCTGGGGCGGATTTGCCAGCAGGTGAGCGCTGCCGCCCGCCGCAGCCACAGTGGCATGGGCGGCCCGGACGGCAAGCACGATGGCCGTCGCCCGCGCCCGCAGGGCGTGTTCTTTGTACTCGTCCTGGTCGGCACAGGCCCCACTCCACGTCAGGGCCTCGTGCCGACAGGCATCTATTTCGCGCGTGAGCTCGTCGGCGACGTGTGCAAACGGCTCTTTGTGCCGATGTTCGGCCAGCGTCCGCAAATATCGGACTGAGCCGCGCGCACAGCCCAGAGGCATGAAGACGTGCCCGGAAATGCCGCAAAAGTCCGAACGGCGCAGGGCCTCGGCGGGCCGCTCGGAGAGGACGTGTGCGTCGGGAATGAACAGGTCTTGGAAGGCGACTTCGACCGTGTCGGAGGCGTTCATAGTGGCGAGGGGGATGAACGGACCGGCCACAATTTCGCCCCCGACTTTCGGGACATAAAAGTAGATGTGGTCATTCTCCGGGAACCGTGTTGCCCCTAGAATGAACGAATCGAGGATGCCCCACCCTGTCACCCAGGGCGCTTGCCCATTGATTCGGTAGCCGCCCTCGACGCGCTCGGCCCGCACCATCGGCTCGCCGGGGCGCCGGAGGTGCGAGAATGCCACGCCGCAAAGCTCCTCACCGGACGCAAAGCGGGGCAGTTTCTCCCATTTCAGCGCCTCACTCCGGCCGCCACCGACGAAGCTTCCGCCCGCATGGAGTTGCTGCTGGACGAATGCGGTGACGCCGCAGGCAGAGGCAACCAGTTCGGTGTATTCGCGCCGGGTCGGATCGTCCGCCCCATAGCCGCCGAACTCAGGCCCGATGCCCAATCCGAAGTAGCCCGCTTTCGCAAGTGCCCGCACATTCAATTCGACCTGCCCATGGAGGCCACCCTGGTCGGCGGCCTGGGCATTGGGCCGGAAGACGTCGTCCGACAACCTCTGTGCTTCCTGTAAAATCTGTTCGTTCATTGTGCCTATAGTATACCCAAAAGCACGACAGGCCTGGCAATGAGGTAAACTTAGAGAATGGCGAGAATTCTCATCCACACGCTTGGGTCGTCCGGCGACTTCAACCCGTTCATGGCACTAGCCCTGGAGCTGCGGCGGCGCGGGCACGACGTCCGCTGGGCGGTCAGCCCATCGTTCGCGGACAAGGCCCGCGCCCAAGGATTTGAGGCTTCCATCTCCGGCCCGGACCCGGATTGGGACTCGCCATTGCTCCAGCGGATGCTGGCGGCCCACTCGACGGACCCAGTTAATATCATGTTCGCGGAGGCTTTGATTCCCGCCATTGCTCCGGCGACCAAGGCTCTGGAGCCGCTGGTCCGGCAGTCCGACCTTTTCCTCAGCCACACCATCCAACTAGCCGCGCCCGTTCTTGCCGAGCGGACGGGTGTGCCGTGGGTCAGCGCGAGTGCGGCCACGCTCATCTATGAGACGGTGGCCTATCCGCCGCCGGGCGTCGCCTGGAAAGGCTGCCCTGCCCTGCTGTCCCGGCTGGGCTGGCGGATCGGGTACAAAATATTCGGCGGCCTGGACGAACTGGCCGCGCGCGAGTACCGAAGCCTGGGGGCAACGCCCCGGACTCCCATCGTCGCCGGGGGCGCTTACTCGCG
>JAYTRQ010000670.1:0-3197 GCA_043746125.1 Armatimonadota bacterium
AAGTACCGCTTCGCGGCACTAAGAGCGCCCGGATTTAACCCCCGCGAAGCGGGGGTTTCTGGCGTCCGCGCCGGTTAGCCGTGCGTTTCAACGCATGGAAACTGAATTATGCAACAACGCCGCTGTCTTGTCTTCTTGTCTGCCGTCCGCAGGACGCCTCCCCTAGCGAGTGGTTTTCAACCACTTGAACGGGGCCTCAAACGGTGGTAGTGCGTAACGTCAGTTAATCACTGCCCCTAAGGAGTGATCCAGTCAGAACCGATGACAGTTTAACGACCAAGGCCGCGAGTCCATCATACGTTCGATGCCTACGCGGGCGGCCTGCTTATCGCCTTCAAGGCGGGCGCCCGACCGCCCGTGCTCGCCTCGGCGTCCCGCCGCGTCACCCTTGACGGGCCACCGTGAAGCGCCGGCTGCCCAGCAGCATGTCGCCGGCCAGCACGTCCACGAAATGGACGCCCTCTTCTCCCAGCACGAGGCCAAGCACTTCCACGACCAGGTCTATGACGCCGAGCGGGTCGCCCGCACTGTTGGCAGCCCCATTTATTCGTAGAAGCTCTTTCCCAGAAGGACTTTTGAGGCTGAAGGAGACAGCCGTCTCCTCGCGCAGATTGGTCAGTGAAGCCATCAGGAATAGGCGAGGGTGGGTCGCAGGCAGACTGGGAACGCCGATGCTGTTGAATAAGCTCACCAGAGTCTTATTGGAGGTGCGCTTGTCCTCGATAATCTCGTTGCAGATGACGATGGCAACGCAGACGGGCCGGTCGGAGGAGAGGTCACTGTTCATAGGCAAAGTCTACCCGCCAGGGAATGATTCCGGACTGGTGCGCGTAACCGGATAAAGTTTCCGACACATCAAAGGTATTAAGTTATGATTTCCCGCAACGACGCGCGGCTTTCTCTTGCCCTGTCTGCGCTTCTGACGATCGGCCTTACCACGGCAGGCTGTGCCCAGAAGCTGAAACCCTCACCCGCCCACGCGGAACCTGCCGTGCCGCTCGGGGCGGGGCTGAACGGCGAGATTGACTGGTCCCGTGACGAAGCCTTTGTAGACATGGTCAAGACCACGCGCGGGTTTTACGACGTCGCCGGCAAGAAGCCGGCGAAGACGGACGCCAATGGCTGGCCGACTGAGGACTTCTGGGTGCGCGTGGCCGACACGGGCGCCCCCGTCGGCGCGGGCGTCTACAAGATGGCCTTCACTGGGCCGGCCGTGGTCACCATAGATACGGGCGTCAGCGGCGCGATACTGACCAAGACGAGCGACACCAGTTATGACGTCGCGATCCAAACGACAGCGACCGTTCTGGAATTCCACTTCCACGATACGCAAGGTCAGGTCAAAAACGTCCGGGTCATCCGGCCCGGCTACAACCCGGTCAATCCGCCCCTGTTCACGCGCGAGTACCTCGCCCTGATTAACGCCCGGAACCCGAACCTACTGCGCTTCATGGACTGGCACTCGACCAACGGCAATTTAGAATCAGAGTGGGCCGAGCGCAGCCTGCCCACGGACGCTACGCAGACGTCTAGCCTGACCAAGCCCGAACACGTCGGCTGGAGTCCGGCGCCTTACGTGTTCAGTAACGGCAAGGGCATCTGCTGGGAGTATTGCCTCGCGCTGGCAAACGAGACCAACAAAGACGAGTGGCTTAACGTCCCGGTGCTGGCCTCCGACGATTACGTGCGGCATCTCGCGCAGCTCGTCAAGGCGACGCTCAAGCCGAACCTGCGCGTTTACCTGGAGTACAGTAACGAGGTCTGGAACGACGGGTTCTTGCAGACCGGCCTGAACCGGGACCTCGCCGTGGCTGAAGTCAAGGCTGGAGGCTCCAACCTGAACTACGACGGTGCGAAGCCCGACGACGACGTGACGCTGGGCGACCGGCGCGTCGCCAAGCGGATCAAGGAGATCGCGGATATTTTTGGCCAGGTCTTCGGGCCGGACCCAACTCATGCCCGTGTCCGCCCCATTCTGGCTTATCAGATTTCGACCTCCCGGTTTGACAACCAGTTGACCTATGTGGAGAAGAACTATGGGCCACCTCAGAGGTTCTTCTACGGCATGGCAATCGCGCCCTACTTCGCCTGCGGCAACGGCCAGGGCGCGGACGCCCGCAAGGACCTGACCAAAGACGACGTCTTGAAGGCGCTGGACGCCTCAGTCAACGAGTACCGGGATGGAACTGTCTTGGACGATCACGCGACTCTGGCTGCCTTCTACGGCCTGAAACTGTGCGCCTACGAGGGTGGCCCGGACACGTTCGGCCCGAACAACGTGCAGGCCAAGAAGGCCGCTTCACTCGATCCGCGCATGAAGACCATCGTGCAGAAGTACCTGGACATGTGGTACGCCAAGGGTGGCGATCAGTTCAACTGGTTCGTCCTAGGCGCTGGCAACTTTGATACGCAGTACGGCACTTGGGCCTTGACGGACAACCTGAGTGACCTGAGCCAGCCAAAAGAGATGGGCTATGATGCCGTGCGGACGTCGCCCCGGCACGCCGTCACCATCGGGGGCGCCGTGCCCGGCGAGGTGGACGCCCGGTTTTCGCTGGGCCGAAACAATCCGAATACCGATCCGTTCCTCCGCTACCTCGCCGCCGACTCCAAGTTTGATTATCTGGTCCGCGCATCTCGGGCCGGGACTTGCTCGCTGCGCGTGAGCATCGCGGGCGAGAAGCCGAACACCAAGCTGGACGTGCTGGTCAACGACTCGCCCATCGCTTCGCTAGACGTGCCGCAGATCGCCGACAACGACAACGGTGAGAAGTTCGCGGACACCCTCCCTCTCCCACTCACCCTCCCCGCCGGCCTGAGCGTGATCCGCCTGCACGTCCCCACCGAGCGGCCCTACCACATGAACTCGCTGCGGCTGACGCGGGCCGACGGGAGTGGAATCGCGGCCACCCTGCCGACCTTCGGTGGCTTCCAATTTTACTGGCAGGTGGCAGGCGCACCGGGCGTCCCGTTTAGCCAGTCATTCACAGTCAACGACGACAAGACGGCCCCGGAAAACCTTGTCGTCACGGCCCGCTCCGATAACGCTGCTTTGGTGCCGGACGTCAACGTTGTCCTCACGCGGGACCCCAAAAACGCACACACTTTCGCATTCACCGTCACTCCCGTCGCCGGGCAGACAGGCAAGGCGAACGTCACATTCACAGTCAAGAACGCGGCGGGCCTCTCGCGCTCAA
>JAYTRQ010000671.1:0-3192 GCA_043746125.1 Armatimonadota bacterium
CTCATACCTACACAGTCTACCGCACACCAGCAAGAGTGGTTCAGAACAAACAAGGTGACGCAGCAAGCTGCGGGGTATTGACATCCCGCTTGGAATAAAGCGCCTGGGCTTCTCGCCGCGACTATTGTGCGCCTCCCGGTCTCGGGCGTCAGCAGCAGTTCACGAAGTAGAAGATCAGCCCGGCCGCCAGCGCCGTCATCAGGACGGCGGCGAGCAGGAAGACGACGCCCGCCCGTGATGCGGACGCCTCGGGCGCCGGCCTGTCGGGGGAGACGGCGGCACCCGCCGCGGAGGCGAGGCCGCTGGGGAAGACCGTGCGGTACGCGTGGGCGCAGCCGCCGCAAACCATGCGGCTCAGGTAGGTAATCTCCCCGCATTTCGGACAGGTCTTCCCGCTCGCGACGACGTGGGGGGGGTCTGAGGCGCGAGCGGACCACAGGAGGCGCCCCGGCCCTCGGGCCGCTCCGGCTGGGGGCGAGTCTTTTTCGGCACAGTGGCAGTGTCTACGCAGAGGCCCCGCCCGCCAGGAACCGCAGTCACAAATGAGCATCGGCCTAATCTCCGCTGACTTTATCCCAATGAGTCCAGCCCCGACGCCGGAGCCTTGCCAGACATAGACCCCTCTGGGGCCTTTGTTCTTTTTGGTGCCCTCATTCTACCAAAAACAGACCACGAATGCAAGCCCGGAATTGGGAACGGGCACTTCGCGGCCGTTTCCCCCCTCAAGCCTCCACCAACCTGTGAGAACCCCTCTGAACGCGTGGCTTTTTATCGTGCGCTCCCATGCCTGTAAAAAAATCCGGTGAAAATCCGGCACTTTTGCGTAACTCAGGCAACTTGGCATGGTTTGTGCAGTATAATGCATTGGTTTATATAAACTTTCGGCCCGCAACTGAAGTTCACACGCACCATGCCCAAAGACCCACAGTTTGTCCGTACGGAGCCGCAGGACTTGCCAAGGCCGGCGGACGTCTCGGACTGCGGGCCGTGCTGGGAGCGACTGGAGCGGATCGGGTGGAGCGCCGGCATCGCCTTTGAGAGTTACGGGGCGCGATTGGGTGTTCGGGTCAACGACCCCGACGTCTTGGACCGCGTCGTGGGCCTGCTTCCGCCAGGGTGGCGGCCCGCCACCTCGCCCGTGGTGGAAGGCCTGTACTCGCTGAAGGTGGCCGCGCCCAGCGCGGACCCCAATGTCCGTCACTATCATCTGCTGTATCAGGGCGTCGGGCGGATCGCCCGGACGATGGATCTGGAGGAAGCCCTGGCCGTGCTGGAATCGGACCTGCACACCCAGGTGGCGGCGCGGGCGAAGGACCGGCTTTTTGTGCATGCGGGCGTGGTGGGCTGGCGGGGCCGAGCCATCGTGCTCCCCGGCCGGAGTTTCAGCGGCAAGACCAGCCTGACGGCCGCGCTGGTGCGGGCCGGCGCGGACTACTACTCCGACGAGTATGCCGTCTTCGACGACGCCGGGCGCGTCCATCCCTACCCGCGGCCGCTGTCCCTACGCCGGGAGGACGGCACGCCCAGCGGGCGCTGCACAGCCGCCGACCTCGGCGGGCGCACGGGCGGACCGGCCCTGCCCGTCGGCCTCATCGTCGCGGCCCGGCACGGGGCAGGCGCCCGATTCCGGCCCCGCCCGATCTCACCCGGCCAGGCGCTGATGGAGCTTTTGGATAACACCGTGGTAGCGCGTGAGCGGCCCCGGCAATCGCTTGAGACCCTCTCTAGGGTCGCTGCAACGGCGGCCATCCGCGGGCGTCGCGGGGAGGCTGAAGTGGCAGCGGAGGCAATCCTGTCGCACCCGGTCTTTGCAACCTCTTCTCCGGGGCAGCGACGGTAAGCAATACCAAAAAAACGTACACGGCTAGACATGTACGCGGCAATGTAACCTGCTTGCCAGACTTTGAGATAATGTTTGGGTACAATCACAGGGCAAAGGTACCCCAAACTCACGATTTTGCAAGCCCAATTTTGCAAGCCCAATTTTGGACTACTCTTAAGATTTAAAGACTTCAGTCGGACGCAGCCAGTGTCCGGCACGGCCCATGTTCTCGTGCAGTAACACCGCGCCAGGAAGAAAAGGACTAAAAAAGGACTCATATGAAACGCACGCACACCCAGCCATGGCAGCACACCCTCGTTGTGCTCCTCCTCGCCTCTTGCCTGCTGGCCGGCGCGGGTGCGGCTCAGGCAGCCCCCCCCGCTTCTGAGCCGCCCGTCACCACAGTCAGCTATCCCGGGATGGGCGCCCCTGGAGGTGGGACGATACTTCCATCGGGCTTTTCCATCAAAACCGGCGGGACGGTTGCCGACAACACGCTCACGTTCACGACGGCCACGGGCGGGGGACTCACGCGCCTGGACGCCCAGAGCGGCTACTCTGCCTTCGCACCGGGCACAAAGCTGATCGAGACCTTTGACGGGTCCAACGCGGACGGTCCACTGACGATCAGCTTCAGCAAGCCCATCACCAGTTTCGGGCTAAACGCGCAGGACTACTACCTGGATAAAGAGACGTTTACGTTCTCTGCCTTCCGCGGCGTAACGAACGTGGGTATGTACACGCTGCCGCAGACGGACAACACCAGCTCGACAGGCCAGTCCGTGTTTCTGAGCGCATCCGACGCGCAGGGGATCACCAGCATCGTCATTTCCAGCGCGTCCGTGATCCCCGCAAGCGGCAGCATGATCGGCACGAATGACTTCAACGTCGGCCCCATCACCTTTACCAACGCGGCCCCGGTGCCGGAAGCTTCCACTTACGTCTCGTTCGGCCTGCTGATGGGGCTTGGCGGGCTGGGGCTGGCCGCCAAGCGGCGCAGTAACCGGCTTAACCGGACTCTCTGACCGGGTAGAAAACATTGCGGAGGAACGTTATGAATCCAGAGGCGCGAGAGGACGGACTTATCGTCCAGACGGTCGGCGACGAGACGATCATTTATGACCAGTTGCGCGACCGCGCACACCGGCTCAACCGGACAGCCGCCCTCGTCTGGCGGTCCTGCGACGGCCGGCGGACGGTCTCGGATCTCGCCCAGGCGCTGCACGCCGAGACCGAGGCGCCCGCAGATGAGGATCTGGTCGTTCTTGCTCTGGACCGGCTCAACAAAAGCCATCTTCTCAGGAAGCCGTTCGCGCCGGCCGGGTCCGGCCCGGTCACGCGGCGGGACGTGATCCGCAAGCTGGCGATCA
>JAYTRQ010000672.1:0-3182 GCA_043746125.1 Armatimonadota bacterium
GCGGGGCACAGGGCGCGACCTACAACGTCGGCGATGCGATCACGAAGACGGACGATCCCAAGCTCTATCAGACCCAGCGCTATGGCACGGCCGCAGACACGTCTTTCCTCCTCTCCGGCCTGCCGCCCGGCCCCGTGCAGGTCACGCTGCTGTTTGCCGAGACCTACCAGACCCGTCCCGGCCTGCGGAAGTTCGACGTGGTCATCAACGGCCAGACCGTGCTGCGCGACTTCGACATTTACGCTGAAGCGGGCGGCAAGAACGTTGCGGTTCAAAAGACGTTCACTGTGGATGCGCCAAACGGTACCGTCGAAGTAAAGCCGGGGAACATCGCCGCCGACAACGCGACGTTCGCCGCGATCAAAGGGGCCGGAGGTGGTAAAACGGTTGCCGTCTACTTTGGGGATGGTGCCTACACGGATAAAAGCGGCCAAGTCTGGCAGCCGTATCAGGTGCCTGGCGCTCTAACGGAGGCTTTGCTGGCCCGTGTCCGGGCCGGGATGCCTCTGCTGGCAGACACCGGGGACGATCACGTCGCTGATGCTGAGGCGCGGCAGCTCGCCACAGCGGGCGCGTTCCGTTACGACGGCCTGGTTGGCCGTTCCCGCGCCCCCTGGACGGGTTCGTGGTACTTCGTTCGCGCCCATCCGATCTATGGCGGCCTGCCGGTGGGTGAGGCCATGAAAGGCGACTACCAGGTGAATACGGGAGAGGCAAATGGCCTGCGCGTAGACGGGCCGGGCGTCCAGATCATCGCCGCCTACGGCCGGGACCACGATCGGACGCTGGGCGCGGGGACGTTCACGGCCCCGCTCGGGAAGGGAATCGTTCTGTTCCAGGCCATGCCCGCCATGCACCCGGCCATGCGTCAGCGCTGGCTGTCGAATGCCCTGGCCTTCCTGGCCTCGCAGAAGGCTGCGCCATGACGTCTGGGGACTGCGAGATCACTCTGCCACCGGCGCGGGCGTTGCAACCTACGCGCCCGGCGCATCTTTCAGGCCACCTCATCTTGCCCCTATGCTCACCATTGAACATCGCCCCATGAATGCAGCAGAGTATGCCGCACTTGAAGTCGGCACGGAGCCGTGGCGTGAGGGCTGCCTGGATTGGTGCGTTAGCCGCTTTATCCATCTGGTCGGCTTGCCTTTGCTCGAATACCGCTCGACCGAGCAAGAGAGCCGGACACTGTTCCGGCAAGACATCGCGGCAGGCCGGGTCCGCATCCTGCACTGTACTATCTCACGCGCAGTAGAATTCCCCGTGGATGAGGATGAGAGGCCGGGGTATTTTTTGGAGTTGGGGGAAAGGCAAGTGCTCTACCTGCACAACCTTCATCTGCTGGAATACGAGAGGCTAGAATACGAGAGGGTTGACGGCGAACCGCCGCCGCTGCTCCCGAACCGACAGATAGACGTGGTACAGACAGTCGTTAGCCGGGCGACCCTGAACGCCCTCTGCCTGGGCGAACCGCTCGGGACGTGGGAGACGCGTGAAGAGTGGCCGGAAGACCCTTACTCCCCGTCCGATGGGGAAATCCTGGCTCTCTCTCTGGACACTCTGGACGACGACCTGAAACGCCTGGGTTCCCTAGATCGGGCACCCGTCCGGAGTCAGGGGGGACACGTTGAGTGAGCTTGACGTCACGCTCCCCACAGGGTCGGGTGTGGCGACGTACCCGCCTGGCGCGTCTTTCGGGCCGCGCCGGATGCGGGACTGGGAGTTTGTGTGGCTGCTCGAAGGCGACGCCGAATACGTGTGGGGGGAGACCGTCGCCGCCGCCCCGGAAGGCTCGGTCGTGCTGTGCCGGCCCGGCGCGACCGACTCCTTCCGGTGGGACACGCACAAGCGGACGCGCCACGCCTTTTTCCATTTCCAGGTCCTGCACGGGCCGGACGACTGGGCCGACTGGCCCCTCGTGCGCGGGCCGGAAGACGACGACGTCTTGCGGCCCCTGTTCCGGCACGTGCTGACCTGGCAGGATCGGGGTGACCCGGAGATGACGCGGCTGACGATCTTGACGATGTTGGCAGCCTTCCGCACGGGGCAGCGAGCGACCGGAAGTATCGGACGCGAGGCGTGGCCGCCCGCCGTGGAACGGGCCTGCGCCTTTATCGCTGAGCGTCTCGATGCAGACCCGGCGGCTCCGCTTCCGCTCCCTGTGCTCGCCGCTGTCGCCTGCGTTACGCCCGAGCATTTGTGCCGCCTGTTCAAAGCAACTCTGGGGCGTTCGCCTGCCGCAGCGGTGCGCTTTGCGCGTTTGGATCGCGCGGCGGTCGTGCTGGCTCGGAGCAACTACACGGTCGGCGAAGTCGCGGCCTTATACGGCTTCGCCAGCCCCTTCCACTTTTCACGCGCCTTCAAGCAGGCCCTGGGACAGTCTCCCTCGGAGGTGCGCCGACGGATCGGGACTAGTGGCCCGCCGCCGTCGCCCCTGGCGCGGACGCTCTCCTGGTAAAGAAAACGAGATCGGAAAGACAAAACAATGATGCCCATTTTAACGCAAGCACAGAAGCTGTTTTATGAAGCGAACGGCTACCTGGTGATTCCCCAGGCGCTGGCTCCCGACGAGCTGGCCGAAGTCCGCGCTGCGGCCGACCGTGCTGAGACGCGCTGGCGGTCAGATGCCTCCCTGCCCGGTGTGCGCGGCGTCGTCCTGGACCAGATCCAAGCCCCCATCGAATATGATGACTCGCTGCTGGCGCTGCTGTGGCATCCCGGTGTGTTTCCCCAGGTCCGGGCGATCCTCGGCGATGACGTGCAGATGATTGACAACGACTACTTCATCACGCCGCCTCACACCCCAAAGACCCACATCGGCTGGCATCACGACGTCGCGATGCCAAGCATTTACCACCCGCTTTCGACGCTGATGGTCAAAGTCTTTTACTTGTTAAGCGACGTGGAAGCCAATTCCGGCGGAACGGCGATGATCCCCGGCAGTCATCGTTTTCCCGCTGACGTCCCGCTGCCGCAGGGGGAACCAGGGGAGACGCCGGGCGCGGTGCAGATGGCGGGGAGGGCAGGCGATGCGTACCTGTTCAACGGTCGGGTTTACCACGCCGCCGTCAACAATGACAGTGATCGGCCCCGGCGCGTCCTGATCTACAACTACGGCCATTTCTGGATGAAGCAATGGTCGGGGTATGAACCCTCGGAAGCCCTCAGGGCGAAGGCCGAAACGC
>JAYTRQ010000673.1:0-3181 GCA_043746125.1 Armatimonadota bacterium
CGCAGGAGCCGGGTCGCCGTGCCCTTGCCGTTGCCGCCGTCACCGACCCAAAACATTGCCTGCTGCGCGCTGGTGTCCGGCGTCAGGCAGTAGCCGAACCACTCCTGGAGGAGATCCACCCACTCGGGCACCGCCTCGCCTTTCACGGTGATCATGGTCTCCGCCAGGAACTGCTCCATCCGGGGCATTTGCGCGGCGGCGTCGTAGGCGAAGGGGCACTGACGGGTCAGCCGGTTCTCGGGCGCGTGGGGGAGCAGGGCGTGGACGGCGGTGTCGTAGACGCCGTTGCGGAGGGGAATCCAGTCGGGGTTCGCGTCGAAGATCGAGAGCGGGTGCGGCCCGACCAGCGCCTGCGCGAGAAACACGACGCCCTTGACGTTTCCCACCGACACGGCGGCGGCTGGCAGGCCGCCAGTGCGGTCCGAGATGGCCTTGCACGTCAGGAACTTCTGCACGGACGCCTGTACCTGCTCCACACTAGAATACGACCAGGTGCCGTCCTCGTAGCGCCACCACTGCGCCCCTTCGAGGAACAGGTAGCGGTCCCGATTCTCCTTAGCCCACAGCACCGCCAGTTCGTGCTGTGAGGGCGGCCCCTTCGGGTTCGGAGGGCGCACGTTAGAGGCAACGACAGAATCCCCCTCCACAAGTCCCTGTTCCTCCGGCCCGGCTTGCCAGTCGGGGGTGACTTTGATCAGGCGCAGCATCTCGTTTATCTCGCCGCCCGAGGTCAGCCAAACTGACACGTCGCCTTTGGACGGGAGATCGGGGAGGGTGACGACGCGGACGCGCCGGGCCTTGCCTTGCAGGGAGGCGGCGACGGTCTGGGCGTGGTCCTTTCCGGCCTTGTCGTTGTCGGGAAGGATCACGACATCCGCGCCGACCAGCGTCTCGGTGTACGCGGCCCGCCACTTGCCCGCGCCCATTGGGTTTGTCGTAGCCGCCACGCCCAAGGCGGCCAGCGCGTCGGCGTCCTTTTCGCCCTCGCAGATGTAGACCGGTCGGCTCGCTGCCGCCGCCGCCCGAACTTCGGGCAGGCGGTAGAGAACGAGGCGCACGTTCTCTATATTCTTTATCCATCCGCCGGCCGCATCCGGGCGGCGCTGCCGGAACGTCTTGGGGTTCTTGGGGTCACTCGTGACATACCGCAGGACCTGGAAGAGTAGCGCGCCAGCCTCATCCGTGTAGGCGTAGACCCCGACAGGATCGCCAAGAGGCGGGGCGAGTGTCTTCTGGGGAGACTTCGGGGCGGGGCGCGTGGGGCGGTGGCCCTCCTCCGGGGCGGCGCCCCACGCCCCGGCCCACTCGGCGACGCGCGCCAGGGCTTCGGGGAAGCCTACTTTGTCCATCCTCTCCGTGAATGTGAAGACATCGCCACCGGACTGGCATTGGGTGTGGCAGAACCACTGCCCCGTGTGGGGGTCCACGGCGAACGCCTGGAGGTTGTCGCCGCCGTGGACCGGGCACGGCCCGCGCAGCTCGTTGCCCTGCCGCTTCAAGGGCGTGTGCTGACCGTAGAAGTCGGTCCACCTGTTCTGCATGGCGGCCAACACATCTCCTACGACATACTTGTTTTTGGGGGCTGTCGGGTTGAGCATCAGCAGCATCCCTCCCGGCGCCCGTAGGCGCGGCCCTGAGCGTTCTGCCGATTCCCCCGGCCCTGCTCTCGGCACGTCTGGTGAACCCGTCCGGCCTCCAGAACCGCCGCCGTGATCGCCTCGGACCAATCGGTCGGCAGAAAGAAAGCGGGTCGGCCAGTGCCGCATTCCATGGGGGCCTCAATCCACGACGAATGGCCCGGCCGCTGGAAAACTGTCACGCTGAGGAAGAGTGGTTCCGGATAGCCGACATCCACCCTGATGTTGGAAAAAATCCGTGTGGTTCCCCCATTGATCGTGGTCCGGCACGATAGGACTTCAACAAAATCCGGCATCTTTTCCCCCCACCTTTCAGCCAAACAAAACAAGCCCGTCAACACGCCCTGGCAGGGGAGGTGTGTTGACGGGCCTCTCGTCACCTAAAAGCACGGTTAGCGGGCGGCTTGTCGGGCGGTGACGATAGCGGAAAAAGCGTTGGTGTCCCTGCCAGGGGATGCCCGCGGCTAAGGCGGGCAGTGTTCGTTTGTGCAGGTTGGTGAAAATAGGCAAGGGGTGGGGTATAATGCAGGTGTTCAGGAGAACACACCGGCCCCACTAGGCCATTTTCACCGCGCCCGACTTGATCCTTACTCAAGGGATCAAGTCGGGCGCTTTGCTGTCACGATGTTGATGTAGTAGTTATACCCGACTAATGTCAAAAACCATTAGCGGAGAACGCCTCGCCGAGAACTTTTTTTTCGGTCTGCCATTCTTCGTACTCCGGCACGGTTCTGACATCGGCTGGAACAGTACCGTCGGCCTCGCCGTGACGTCACAAATACGCTCTTGCATTCGGGGCAGCAGCCCAAGTCCTTGCCCTGATTTAAAAGCACTCCGGCGAGGTCGTGGACGATTTCCGTTTCCCAGTCTCGCCAAGGGTCGTTGCAGTTGTCACGCGTCATCACGATGTCAGCCAGATCCCGAACATCGGTGGCGAACGTGTGGAACCGCCCGTCTACCTCGCGGGAAAGCTCGTTCCGCGTGCGTACTCCGAACTGCCGAATGTTCTGCTCCCACAGAATGTTAAAAACCCAAAGGTCTCCCATCTGCACTTTCCCGTCAATGGCCTGATCCATCATCCGCCGGGCAAGTTTATGCAGTTCCATGACGGGCTGGGCCTGCTGCTTGGCCTTCTCCATACCAAAGGGTTGACTTCCGCGCCGCAGGGTCAGCATCGCGTCCATTTCTGGGATGTTGTCTTCCTCGACCTGGTAGAGCTGCGTCAAGAGCGGCAAGTTTCTGTCTCTCGGTCCAAATAAAGCCATCAGTGATTCGTCTCCCCAGCTCCCCAGAGCCGCGCCCACCATCCGCGCGGCGGTCCCTCTCCCGGCTTTGCCGCTGTCTCCCCCGGCGACTCCGGTTCGGCATCCGGCGTCTCCCCGACCGCCGTTGCGTCTCCCTCTTCCGGCGCCGTCTCCGTCGCTTCTTCTGCCTTCGCCTCGGCCCCCATCACTTCCTGCGGGGCCGGGAGCGCCCGGAGCATCTGCTCCCGCGCCAGGGCTTCGGCCAACCGCCGCCCCTGCGCGCGCTCGTGCTCTAATGCA
>JAYTRQ010000674.1:0-3174 GCA_043746125.1 Armatimonadota bacterium
CCGTTCAGGTGGACGACGTGGAAGTGTGCCGCCAGAGCCAGTACGAGGAGGGGGAGGAACGCCCGCAGCCCGGCCGCCGAAGCGAGGGATAGGCCCAAAAGCAGTTGCGGAATAATTTCCATGTCCGTTTATCCCCCAATGTAGAGAAGACCATGCGTTGAAACGCACGGCTAACCGGCGCAGCCGCCAGGAACCGCCGCTTCGCGGGGGTTAAGTCCGGGCGCCGTGTCATTCAGGGCATGGTTCTGATCTATGCAACCACGCCTTTTAACTCTATGCCCACTCTTAGTTCACCCCTTCTTGCGCCTCTGCAAATGCGCCTCGGCCGCCGCCCGGTACTCCCAAAGCTCATCTGTCAGCAGCCCGCGCCAGCCTTCCCGTGTCTTCGTGAGGGCCTCCACGAACGACTCGAACAGCGACTCCAGGCCCTCCGGCGTCTTCGTGATCTGCGTGGCCCCCACGTTCTCCGCCACCAGAGCGGGAGTCTGCATCGAGACCAGAACTCCGTCTATGTCGGGCCGGCTCAACACCCAATATAAGTGCGCCTGAGCGGCCGTGAAGCCGTAGAAGTTCTTTGTCAGGTTGCGGAAGCGCCACGTGTTCGGGAACCGAACGAACGGGACGCTGCCCACCCAGGCAAATGTCTGCGCAGCCAGGGCCGTGACGTTTCGCGCCTGGCAGACGGGGAACAGCCGCCGGGCCGCCCCCTGATCGAGATAATTATACCGCGCGGCGATGACGTCCGGTGCCAACTGCTCCTGTTCTATCGCTTCGGCTAGGGCGTCATAGGCCTCGTAACACGTCGCACCGACCCGCCCGATCCGGCCCGCCGCCTGCGCCTCGCCGAGTGCCTTCCGTGCTCCGGCCAGACGCGCGGGCGTGTGGACGTCCGGGCGGAAGTCGTACAGGAGGAAGACGTCCAGACGCTCCATGCCCAGCAGTTCCAGTTTCCGCGTGATCGCGCCCTGGACAGCCTGCGCCGCGCCCTCCTCCGTGTCCGGGCAGCGATCCAGGGCGTCGCCGTCCGTCGTGCTGACCGTGACTTGGTCCCGCACGCCCAGTGTCTTCAGTGACGCGCCCAGTGACTGCGCCTCCCGCTCATAGGCGGCGTGGAAATAGGTGATCCCCGCGTCTAACGCGGCCTGGACAGTCGCCGTGCGTTCGTTCGCTGTGGCCTCGTAGATGTCGCTATCCGGCGGCACGGTCCCCGGCTCGCGCCGGAAAGGGCGCTCGCCGTAGGCGAGGCGGGTGGGGGAGAGGGAGAGGGTGAGGGGTTGAGTCATGTGTCGGGGACGTGTACCAAGCCGCAAGCCACCTATGCCTGGCCCGCTGTCTGCCGCCTGCAAAGGCGTCCGGTAACGAACCGATGTCTGGCACTGGATGCCGAGCGTTGTTGGGACCTCTGGCTACGGTGCTTACAAGAGAGGAGCCATAGGATAGGAGCGAACAGTAGCGTCTCCTGTGACGAGTTTCAGATCATGTTCAATCGCTTGCCCAATGAGGAGGCGATCAAACAGGTCGCGATGCAGAGACGGTAACTTCGCGATTTGGAGAACACTCCCCTCATCCACGGCCAGACTACCGATATGCAGACGCCTCCGCTGCGCCGGCACGTACATTTCCGGAGGCTGGGACAATGGCAAATGACTAAGGTGATACTTGATGATGATCTCCCACAGAGACACCACGCTCAGGAATATCTCGTTCTGAGGAGTGCTGATTGCTTCGCGCAGAGCAATCGACAGTTTCTTGTCGCCACTCACGAACCATAGGAAAATGTGTGTGTCAAGGAGGAGCCTCATCTTTTCTCCTAGGCCCGCTCGAAATCCCGAAGAATGTCTTCCGGCAGAGGCGCGTCAAAATCGTCGGGGACGACGAAATCACCCGCGCCTATTCCAAATGGGCGCGGCTCTCCCACGCCACCCACAAAATCTTCCCCAAAATCACGGAAGGGCTTGATTTCAGCGAGGGGCTGATTGGCTTCCAGAACCAGGAGGGTTTCCCCGGCTTGGACGCGGTGCAGATAGCCAACTAAATCGCGCTGGATGTCGTCAATGCTGATAGTGACCATAGTTTGATTGTAGCATAACCGGAGGTTTTTGCACAAACGTTAGGCCTTAACGAGCGGCCCAGTAATGCAGCTCACCCGCTATAATGCCTAAGTAAGCCATCCAAGTTCGCTGAACAAACGGGGCTACAACGACAGGCTACGCCGGCTTTGAAGAATTTCTACGAAGTTGCAAGCGCGTCCGGTATGTCAATCTTTCCTGTGAACGACACAGCCAGCCTTCACTCGACTTGACCCACTCCGTGCGCTTCACCTCCCGCTCGATAATCACGAAGTTGCTGAACAAGCCTAGTAGCAAGCGACACAAAGGTCTATAAATCGGCAGTGGGCGACGAAAGCACGTACGCCGGTTCTGTTCCAGCACCATAAACGCTCGGTCGCCATCCAACTGAAACTGTTTGATTGTGGATTCCGATGTGCGATCCTCCGTCCAATACATCCCTATGGACCACAGCCGGTAGTTCTCATCCTCGTGGCGTCGGTCTTGAGGTGCAAGGTGACCAAGAATTCCATGAGCATTCCCCTCGCTGAAGGCACTGTCCCAATCAGCAATCATCCGTTTAATGGAAAGTTAATGGAAAGGCGAGAGGACCGTTCGCTCTCTACAGGCATGGCATGATTGTACTCTCGACCCCTAACGGCAGCCACAACGCTTCTCAAAAGACGCCCCACCCTTCTGCCCGTGGGTATTACACTAAATGTGCTGGACAAACACAAGGAAAAGCTGCCCTGGAGAAACGCCGAGGAGTATTCAGGCTCGTTCCCGCCTGTCGCTTGACAAAAAATGCCCCACACGCTAATATAGCATACAGTTATGCCTAAATCCGCTTATGACATCGCCTCGGACGCCACGTTTTCCGAGGCAGCCCACGTCTCCCTGCGTCGGCAGCTCGATGAGATGATGGCGAACCTCGACGGGACGCGAGCCGGAGACGACATCGAGGCCCTCCACGACATGCGGGTCGCCTCGCGCCGGCTTCGGGCCGCTCTGTCCGTGTTCGCCGACGCCTTCCCGCCCAAGCCCTTTCGGACGGTGGAGAAGGAAGTTGCCCGAGTCACCGACGCCCTGGGCGCGGTCCGGGACGCCGACGTCCAGATCGAGTTCA
>JAYTRQ010000675.1:0-3170 GCA_043746125.1 Armatimonadota bacterium
GTGGCCGGCGGGCGCTATTTCGCGCTCATGGCGGGCTTCGGGTTTGATGCCCAAGTCATCCGCGAGGTCCTGCGGCCGGTCAAAGAGCTGATCGGTCCGGCCGCCTACGTGTTCGCCTCGCTGGGCGCCCTGGCCAAATGCCGCAGCACGGCGATCCGTCTGACGCTGGACGGCGAGGAGATCCGCTCGGAGGCGTATCTGATCGTCGTTGCCAACGCCTCCTCCTACGCCTACCGGCAGATCAAGCTCGCGCCGTTCGCGGCCCTCGACGACGGCTGGCTGGACGTCTGCGTCTTCGAGCGTGCCCGGACCGACCGCGTCGGCTTCGCCGGGCAGATGATGGCCGTCCTGGCCCGACGCCATCTGCGTGACCCGCGCGTGCGCTATTACCGCGCCAAGTGCATCGGACTCGCCTCCGACCCGCCCATCCAGGGACAGCTTGACGGTGAGACGTTCGGCGGGACGCCTTTGGAGATCACGCTCCTGCCCCGCGCCCTACCGATCTTCGTGCCCTAGTTTATTAGCCCTCGCCAAACGTCTATGTGGAACTCGTTCGCCCTCGCGGTCCAAACGCTGACCCGTCTGCCGACACTCTCCGAATCCGCGCCGACCCGCGAAGACGCCCGCCGGGCCGTCCTCCTGTTCCCGCTCGTCGGCGCCCTTCTGGGTGTCCTGCTGGCCGCCGTTTGGACCGTTGGGTCCCGCGTCTGGCCCGCCCAGCCGCTCGTGGCCGGGGCGCTGGTCCTAGCGGTCGGCACGCTCCTGACCGGCGGGCGCGGCCTGGGTGGGATCGCCCGCGCCGGAGACGGCTTGGCCGCGCAGGGCAGCGGCACGGACCGTGCCCGCGCCTTCGCCATCATGCGTGACCCGCGCCGAGGGACGACCGGCCTGGTCGCCCTGGGCGTGAGCCTGGCCGTGAAACTCGCGTTCCTCTCCGCCCTGCCTGCGCCTGTCGCCTGGACATCCCTAGTTTTAGTTGGGGCCTTGGGCGGCTGGGCCGTGGCCTTCAGTTTGAGCGCCTTCCCGGTCGCCGCCGCGGCCGAAGGAGGGTTGGGCTTGGGGGACGCCGGCCCGAACGAGTTCCTCGCGGCCACGGTCATCGCCATCGTCTGCGCCTCCGTGCGCCCGACGCGCGGCCTGCTGGCCCTGCTCGGCGTCGCGCTGGTCGTCGGGCCGACCGCGCAGGGCGTCAGCCGCCATTTGGGTGGTCTGAACTTGCCGCTCTGCGCGGCCCTGGGCGAGCTGGCCGAGATCGTCGCGCTCGCCACCCTGTCCGTGCGCTAGACGTACGGCATGCCTCCCGTAAATCATTGATACACGAAAGGTCAACCTTGAACATTCGTCGTCCCCTCCGTCCGCTGGCGGGCCTATTTCTGGCTCTCGTCGGCCCGGTCGTTTACGCCCAGGCCGCGCCCCCGGCCGACTTCCAGCCGATCCCACCCGCCGAACAGGGGGCCTACCACTTCAACTATGCCAAAGTCTTCTTCGCCGACGATGCAGCCGAGGCCGCTGCCATCAAGTCGCTGGGGGACCAGGCGAAGCGGCTGCAATCGCTCAAGGGCCGCGTGCTGGCCTCGCCCCAAAACCTGTATGCGGCGCTGAAAGGGAGCGACGACTTCGGCGTATTGTTTGACCGCACCTACGCCTACCTGCAGCTTAAATACTCGGTCAACACGAAGGCCCTGACCTACCGGGACCAGTCTACCGCCCTCGACTCGCGGCTCTCACCACAGATCGCGTTCGTCAACGACGAAGTCAAAGCCATCACGCCCGGCCAGCTCACCCAGTATTTGGCTGCCTATCCACCCCTGCGCTCCTACCATTATGCGATTGAAGAGGCGGTCCGCGCCCGGCCGCACACGCTGACGCTGAAAGAGGAGCAGTTGCTGTCGGCCGCCAGCCCGCTCCTGACCGAGTGGCAGTCCGACCAGTACGACCTGCTGATGGACCGTGCTGGCTGGGGCAAGGTCCATGACCCCTCGGCGGGCGACCTGGACGTGCGCCAGGACGAGAACCGCATCGGCAACAGCGCCAGCCGGGTCGTCCGGACGGAGGGGCACGACAAAACGGCCGCCGCCTTCGCAGCCGAGCGTGACCTGTTTGCCTTTGACGTCCTGCACGTCGCCAAGGCCCAGAATAAGCTGGCCCAACTGCGCCACTTCCGCAACGGCCAGGACGCGGCTTTCTTCGCCCTGCACCTGTCCGACGGCGACGTCAGCACGGCCTTCGCCCAGATACTGGCCCACGGCGATCTGCGGAAGCGGCTCCAAACGTTGCAACGCGCCCGCATCGCCTCGTTCACCGGCTACGACGTCGTCCACTCGTGGGACATGAGCGTCGTCCCGCCCGGCGTCGTCAAGCCGCGCTTCACCATTGACCAGGCGCGGGACGTCATCGAAACGTCCACGGCCTACTTGGGGCCGGAGTGGAACGGCGAACTCGCCGCCCTGCTGGACCCGACCAACGGGCGTTTGGACATCGTCTCCGGCCCGAACCGGGTCGCTAACGCCTTCACTTACCCACTGCCCTACGCGCAAAGTCCCTTCTACTCCTACGGCTACGAGGGCTACCAGGATGACGTCAGCACTCTGGCCCACGAGGCGGGCCACGCCGTCCACCAGTCGCTGATGAACCACGCCCATATCCCTCCAGCTATCATGGGCGGCCCGCCCTTCTTCACCGAGTCCTACGCCATTTTGGACGAGATGGTGCTGGACGACTCCCTGTACCGGCACGAGACCGATCCCGGCCGTCGGGTCTACTTCCTGGAAAATCTGCTCAACGAGCTGATGGGCTTCTACGGTACCACCCGGATTGCGGCCATCGAGAAGGCCGTCTACGAAGGCGTAGATGCCAATAAGGTCAAGACTGCCGACGATCTGGACGCCCTGACGCAAAAGATCGGCTCCCAGGTCTCCCTCTGGTACGATCTTGAACCCGACCAGAAAGACCTATGGGAAGTGATCCCGCACTACTACAATGCGCCCACCTATTACGTCAACTACGTCTTCGCCACGCTTCTGGCCGAGACCTATTTCGCGCAGTACAAAAAGGACCCGGTGGGCTTCGCCAAGCGCTTCACGGCTCTAGAGCGAAACGGCTTCAACGACACGCCCCCGCACCTGCTGCAAAAGTTCTTGGGCATCAATCCGAGTGATCCGAAGACGTAT
>JAYTRQ010000676.1:0-9838 GCA_043746125.1 Armatimonadota bacterium
GGAGTACGATGTCGGCTTCGACACCCACATAGAAGGCATCCACCAGGACGTAAAAAGGTGCGTCCGAGCCAATCCGGCTGTAGATCTCCGCAGTTTCATCTTCCATGTAAACTTAAAATCCGTCTGCTCAGGACAATCATTGCGAGGAGTATACCCGATAGCTCAAGCTTCAACCGTCTTTTCCAGACAAAATACTCACGAAATATTGGAATCCAGCACAACTTGCAGGGTTTCTGTAGTCACAAGCACATTGACAGACGCCTCCCCAGCCGCCACGCGCCGCAGGTCCTCTCCTACCGCCGCCGCGCGCCAGCCTGACAACAAGGCGCCGCCCGGTCGGCCACGAGCGACCGCCAGTGCGTCCGCTTTGGTCAGGACGAGTTCCGAGGCTAAATCCCGCTCCAGACAAAGAGCCTCCCCCAAGGCGTAAAGCAGATCCCCGAGCGCCCGCTCGCGCGGCGTCTCTTCTGGCCCGCTGCCTGTAAGTGGGGGCGGGAGCTGATCGTCCGGGAGCGCCCGCGCGGCGTTGAGTACATCTAGCAGGGGCGGGCCGAGCGCGACGTCTTCCCCCTCGGGGAAGCCGCGCAGCCGCCGGAAGTCCGTGATTCGGCGGGGAGGGCGCTGGGCCAGCTCGACCAGCACTTCATCACGCAGCAGGGTCCGCACGGGGATGTCGCGGGCCAAAGCCTCCCGCTCACGCCAGGCGGTCACCGCCTGGAGCAGGGCCGTGGGGCGGGCCGCCAAGCCGCGGGCGTTTCGCAGACGCAGGTATGCATCCTCCGGGTCCATGTCATACGTCCGCGCCTCGGAGAATCTCCCCATTTCCTCACGCAACCATGCCGTCCGGCCCAGTTTGTCCAGAATCCGAGTGATCTTATCGGCCATCGGCAGAAGGTAGCGCACGTCGTCCCGCGCATATTCCAACTGGGACGGGCTGAGGGGCCGCCGATCCCACTCACTCCGGGTCTCGCCTTTAGACAACCGGACACCCATCAGAGCTTCGACCAGCCGGGCGTAGGAAAGAGGGTAGGATGGCAGGCCCATCAGGCCGGCGGCAATCTGCGTATCCAGGATACCCTGCGGCAGCCGCTTCTGCCCTCCGAAGTAGGCCAACCGCAAATCCTCGCGTGCCGCGTGCAACACCTTCTCGATAGACGGGTCGGCTACCAGATCCCAGAGCGGATTCATGCTGGCGATCTCCAGCGTGTCTACGAGCGCGATGAACTCAGTCGTCGCGATCTGCACCAGACACAGGCGTGGCAGGTACGTGCGCTCGCCGACGAACTCCGTGTCCAGGGCAAAGCGGCCCGCCTCGCGCAGCCGGCGGCAGAGATCGTCCAGGGCGTCCGCCGTGCGAATGGTTCCGAATTCTTGAAGGGGTTGCGGGGGCATAAGGACTTTCTTATAAAAGAGTAGAAATCGCGAGGGGCGAGATTTTCAGCAGCTCCTGACCGGCTTGCTTGGGAAGAAGCGTCAGTATCGGGAAAGAGTGCTCCGCTGGGATGACCACAACTCCCACGCCGCTCTCCCAGGGATATTCGCGGTCATCAGGGAGGCGCTGACTGTCAACAGTCGGGGCCTGCAGCTCAATGACTCTGCGCCGACAGCAGGGTTCTCAATGATTTTCCCCAGCCGCCACTGTGCCGGAGGGGAGAGGGAACCGGTAATGATCTCGCTGAACTCGTCCGGCGTTACTACGGCCAGATCAGAGGCATAAGGAACGCCGCCTACCACGCCCATTTGGAAGTGAAGGGGGAGAACACCCATCGGCAGAGTGTCTGTGTTGACCTTCAGCCGCTTCAATGGTTCCCGCACATCGTCCTCATCGGTCGCTAGGATGCGATAGATGGCGCGTGTCGCTCCGTCCACCACCTAATCGCAACGGGCGTTCTCGGCGGCGGCCTCTTCTCTAGTCAGCGTTTCCATGCCCACTATTGTACCCTAAAGACACACGCCCGGAACACCGACAATCATACCAAGACAGCCCATAGATTCCGCCCGCGAAGGGGAGCACAAGGGAACGACACGATGCCCGAAACCGCGATCCGTATCCAAAACTTCACCAAAGAATATCCCGTCCCGCGCCAGAAAGAAAAGCGCGTGGCGGTCTCGAACCTGACCCTGGGCGTTCCCATAGGCGGCCTGTTCGGCTTCCTCGGCCCCAACGGGGCGGGCAAGACGACCACAATCAAGATGCTCCTCGGCTTCCTCCCATCCACACAGGGTGAGGCGTGGCTGTTTGATCGGCCCGTCGGCGACGACCGGTCACGTCAGCGCGTCGGATATCTGCCGGAGCAGCCCTATTTTCCCAAGTTCCTGTCCGGGCTGGAAGTCGTCCGCGCCCACGCTGGACTGTCCGGCCTGAGCGGGCGCCGCCACAGCGAGCGCGTAGAGGGCTGTCTGCGCCAGGTCGGGATGTGGGACAACCGGCACGTCACGCTGTCCAAGTGCTCCAAAGGCATGACCCAGCGCGTCGGCCTAGCCTCCGCCCTCGTTGGCGATCCAGACCTGCTCATCATGGACGAGCCATCGTCCGGCCTGGACCCCTTGGGCCGTAAAGAGCTGCGCGAGCTGTTGACGGCCTTGAAGAACGAGGGCAAGACGATTTTCTTATCCTCCCACCTGCTGTCCGAGATGGAGTCCGTCTGCGACCGGGTCGGCGTTATGGCGCGGGGAAAGTTGGTTGCCTGCGGGAAGCCGTCCGAAATCACACAGGCGCGGGACGAGGTCCGAGTTCAGATCGAGCCGGCCGAGCGAGACGAGGTCCTGCGAGCGCAGGTGGAAGACTGGGGTGGGACGATGGACGCGGCTGGCGACGCTCTACGGGTCCCGTCCGCCTTCGTCTACAAGACTCTGGGGTTGCTGGAACAGCGGCGGGCTAAACTGATTGCGGTCTCGCCGCAGAGGGAAACGCTGGAAGACGCCTTTTTGCGGCTGGTGGGGGGATAGCGTCATGCAGGTCTTACGTAACATCGGCATCATCGGACGAATCACCATGCTGGAAGGCGCACGCAAGCAGGTATTCCACGTCCTGATGCTGTTCGCCGTATTTCTGATCTTCGGCTCGGCAACCCTCGCCAAGTTCGACCGGCACGTGCAGATGAAAATGCTGGACGACCTGTGCCTCTTTTCCGTCTTCCTGGTCTCTTCAGTCGTCGCGATCACAATCACTGTTACGGGCATTCCGGGTGAGCGCGAGCAGAAGACGATCTACCCCATCATCGCCAAACCTGTCGCCCGCTGGCAGTTCATCTGTGGCAAGTACGCCGGCGCGATGGGGACCGTCGCCATCGCGCTGGTGCTCATGGCTGCAACATTTGCGTTCTTGCAGATCTTCTATATGGGGCATCTGGACCCGGCCATGTTCTACGTGCTGCCGTTCCTGTTCCTGGAAACAGCCGTCCTCGCCGCCCTGGCCCTCTGGCTCTCGACCTGGGCGTCCTGGCCCCTCGCCTGGTTCCTATCCGTCCTGCTGTGCCTACTAGGGAACGTCAAGTTCCCCCTCTATGCGGCGCTGATGGCGAGGCCCCAGTCGGGCTTTAACCGCATCGCCATCGGGACGCTGTACCATCTGCTGCCCAATCTAGAGTCGTTCAACTTCAAGGACGCGATGGTGCATCACCTTCAGGTCCCCAACGCCTATCTCTGGCAGACGGCGGCCTATGGGATCTGTTACACGGCTGCCCTGCTCACTCTGGCGTCGCTGACGTTCGCTCGGAAGGAGCTATAAGCATGGCCCGACGCACCGACCCGGCCCTCTGGCTCCTGCCCGTCTGCGCCGTCCTGACATTGAGCGGCGTCGGGCTTCTCGTCCCCCGACGCTCGGCGTCGGCGGCTCCACCCGTGTCCAAAGCCACGCCAAAGATGCCGATGGCGGCTTACGATGACGGAGACGGCGATGAACTTCTGGAACACTGGGGGAACGTCAACTATGCCCGGGAAGAACGCCTCCAAATGGCCGGGGCCGCTGTGGGCTTCGCCGTGCTGGGCGGACTGACGTGGCGAAAGCGACGGCAGCCGCGATCGGCAACGCTGATGCTGGTCAGGACTTCGGACTTAGAGAAGGCGGCCTAAAATGGGAAAAACCGACTGGCGCCGCGCACTGCCCTCCGCCCTGCTCTGTTTCGGCCTCTTCGGCCTGGCGGGCAGCTTTGAGTCCGCGTCAGAGAAGGCCGGACTGTCTCATGGGTACTTAGTCACGTCAGCCGCTCAGGGGAGAAACGCCGCCCTGGCACAGGCGGGGGGCGAGTTCCGCATAGTCGCCGCCAACCTGCTGTGGAGCAAGGTCGTGGACCACTACCACCATCAGTATCTCGCCGACGGAGGGGACTGGTCCAAGAACGAGAGCTTGTTGCCCCTGCTCCAAACGATCACGGTTCTAGACCCACACTTCGTTCAGGCCTACGAGGTCATGGGCGGCGCGATCCTGCCCCATACGGGCCGCGTTGCGGAGGGTGAGAGGGTGCTGGCCGAGGGGCTGAGTCACAACTCAAAAGACTGGGAGCTGTACCGTGAGATGGCGATGCTGCTTTCGTACACCGAACACAAGCCCCAAGCGGCGCTACCCTTCGCCGAGAAGGGCCTCCAATACGCGGATGACGACTTCTCACGGAACCTCATGACAAGGCTCTGCCGAACGTTGAAACGGGACATCAGTTCGGCCAAGAGCTAACGCCCCTTCACCGCTTCCAGCGCGAGAGCGCGAAGCGTGTCCAACCCCATCTCCCCCATTAGCGTGACATTGAGCGAAGCTGTATCCCAGTTAAGGGTCGTCAGCGACGCTCGGCGCGACACGTGACCCCGCACCGGCCCGATCTGTGTCTCGCGCATACCGGGCCGTGCCAGCGTCGGCCGCAGCGGCGAGGTCCGGCGCTGTTCGAACAGCGAGACCAAATTCAGCCCATCCGAATAACGAAGATGCAGGAGCGGCTTCCCGCCCACGGTCGTGGAAGAAGCGCCGACGAGGCGGTACCCGTCCAGAGCCGGGGGGGAGTATGCCTTTCCGCCGAGTTCTGACCGCAGGGATGCGACCGGGACCGAGCCTTCCACCGCAGAGGGCGCTTCAACAAGACGAATTCGGCCGCCGGATGTCGCTGCTAGTCTCGACACGTCGGCATTCTCGGGGGAAGGTTTAACGTGAAAGCTGATGTCGGTGAACGCAACGGTGACGGCGGGTTTATTGTCCCCGTGATAGATTTCGCGCTTCAGGATCAGCCCACTGCCGTCGTCAATCCAGAACCTCCGAGCGAGGAGGCGTCCACCAGGATGCTTGATCGTCACGAGCCAAACCTTGCGCTCGGCGTAAGTGCGGGGGAGAGGGTCAACATCCAACAGATAATTAGCCCGCAAGAGTGTGTAGCTCAGAAGGTCGTCGTCATCCAGAGAGCTTGCCGACAGCAGGCGATGGTGAACCTCGCTCCGTCGCGGATCGTACTGCCACTCCTGCCTGCCGTCACTGACCAGCAGACGCCCACGCTGGCTTTCGGGGTCTAAGTAGTAGATGCGACGGAAATCGGGCGGGCGGTGGAAAACCTCCACAGCCGTGTTCCGCCCCGTGGTCCAGTAGATCGTAATCTGCCGGCCCTTGTAGGTGAACAGGTCGTCGGCTTGCAAGATTCGCACGAAAAGATTCGCGGCCGAGGGGGCGGTGGATTTCGACTTCGCTTGCGCCGGGCGGCGCGGGTGGACGCCCGCAGGAGCGGGAAGGCCACAGAGCGCCAAAGCGGCGATCGCGAGGGCAGACACAATCCTGCTAGAACGGGCCGTCAACATAGGCGGCCGCCTCCGGGGCGTCCGGAGCCTGCTGGGCATCCGCTGCGATCATCTTCTGCCGGTCGGGGTCGGCCAGCGGGAGATGTGAGGCTGAATCCACATGCGACTGGACAAGTTCGGATACGTCCGGGGTAATGTCTTGCTGGGACACAATGGGAGTGGCCGGGCGAGGAGGCGAAATCAACCCATGCTGGCCCGTCAATGGCCCTAGGAACAGCGACGCCACGGCGGCGGCGGCGAGGCCTGACGCCCAGCGCCGGTTCGCCGAATGCCCCGGACCACGGAGGAAGCCCCAGGGCGTTTGACGGGGCAGAGCCTGTTCGCGGTCGTCCACGCGGAGGCGCCGGTAGGCGTCCGTCCAGAACTCCGGGCCAGGCCGGGCCGGAGGCGGCATGGCACGCAGCAGTCCCTTCGTCTCGCGCAGTCCCTCCGCCGTTTGGCGGCAGGGAGCGCAGGCCCGTAGATGCTCGGCTGTGAATCGAGTCTTCGCGACGTCTAGCATCCCATCGACGTAAGCCGAAAGCTGCTCCCCATGCGGGTGTCCATTGCTGCTCATAATCTTTGTTCCAGGCTCCCTCATAGATCACTCACTCTTCCATGACGTAAGTTGAAGCTATTTGTTCTCTTCCGACGAAGTCAACTTCTGCCGCATCGTGTCGCGGGCGCGGTGCAGTCGGGACCGGACAGTTCCAATCGGGATGTCCAGCATTTCCGAGATCTCCTCGTAGGAGAACTCTTCCACGTCCGACAAAATCATCACCATGCGGAACTCGGGACGCAGTGCGTCGAGAGCCTTTTGAAGCGGCTCATCGAACGTCTCACTCAGAACCTTCCGTGACGGCTCCGCGTCCCAGTCAGGAATTTCTCTCCCTAAAAGCTCGCCGTCCTCTGTACCAGGCTGCGGCGCATCCAATGACTCGACGCGCCCCACCCTCTTACGGTGCCGCTGTCGATCAATGAACGTATTTGTCATGATCCGGTAGAGCCACTTGTCGAAATAGGTCCCTCGCTGGAACTTCTTAAATGACCGATAGGCTTCCAGCAGCGCGTCCTGAAGGAGATCCTGGGCGTCCTCGTGGTGGCCGGCCATGCGGTAGGCGACCCGATACAGCTTGTCCTGATGCTCGGCCAGGAGCCGCGCGAACAGGTCTACATCGTCTTCCGATAGGGCGCTGTCCGGGCCTTTGCGAGAAGTGTTCGGGAACAGCCTCATTGCTTGGCGGGCGCATTCGTTCCCGCTCTCCCCTCATAGCGTTCGGTAACGGTCAAAAGTTCCCTGCTTGGATGTAAACGAGAATCCGCCCGGCCACTTCTCCATTAAGGCGGCCGAGCGGACTTTTTCCTACTCGCTGATCGTGACCTTGTTCATCCGATCACCTTTACGTAGCGCCAGGACGTTCTCTAAGCCTTCCGTCACTTTCCCGAAAGCCGCGTAGCCATTGTCCAGATGGGGCGCAGCGGCTAGAGTGAAGTAGAACTGTGAGGAGGCACTGTCCGGGTGGCCGGAACGCGCCATCGAGAGTATGCCCGCGCCGTCGTGGCGCAGCATATTCGGGACGCCATTGTTCTGGAACTCGCCTTTGATGGTTTTGCCGGACCCCCCGGTCCCATTACCGCTTGGGTCGCCCCCCTGGATGACGAAGTTCGGCTCGTAGCGATGGAAGGTCAGTCCGTCGTAGAAACCACGCTGGCCGAGTTCAATAAAGTTGGCGGTGGTAAGGGGCGCGTCGTCTTCAGCGAGCGTTGCGACGATGATGCCTTTGGTGGTGTCGAAGGTTGCGGTTCGGGCCATAATTCGGGTTTCTCCTGGTGATTTTGCACCGGCAGTTCTTGCGACGCCGGCACGGTGGATTTTGTTCGTGGCGCTTTAGGTGTTTCAGCTTCAGCAGTCAGGGCCGCCACTTCGCCGGGCGTCAGGTGACGCCATGCTCCAGAAGCGAGGCCGGTCAGCTTAACCATGCCGATTTTGACGCGGGTCAACTTGGTGACCGGATGTCCGATCTCGGTCATCATGCGCCGGACCTGACGATTTTTCCCCTCAAAAATGGTCAACTCGATCTCAGAATAGCCGCTTTCGCCCGCCTTGGGAGTCGTCCGGACAACACGGACACCCTCCGCCGGCTGTGTCAGGCCGTCCGACAGAATGACCCCCTGCCGCAGCCTTTCCAGCGCCTCGGATGATGGCACTCCGATCACCTCCGCCCGGTAAGTCTTCGGCACATGATAACGCGGGTGGGTCAGCTTGAATAGGAAATCCCCATCGTCAGTCAGAAAGATCAGGCCCTCCGAGGAAGCATCTAGGCGGCCCACCGGCCGCAGCATCGCGCTGTCGCCGAGATCCACCAAATCCGTGACCAGCCGCCCCGCATGCGCGTCCCCACGGGACGAGACAACGCCGCGGGGCTTGTTCAGGGCAACGTAGTAACGCTTCCGGGGCTGGCGGACCGTGTGATTGTCGAACAGAACGCGGTCCGTTTCCAAGTCCACCTTCGTCCCGAGTTCGGTCACCACCTGGCCGTTAACGCGGACGCGGCCCTCCGCGATCCACACCTCGCACGCCCGACGCGAGCCGATCCCGGCGGCGGCCAGCGCTTTTTGCAGCCGTTCGACCATAAAGTATCATTCCTCCCGCACACAAGGCGGCAACACCAGAAAGGCCTAACACAGCCTTGAAGAGCGTCAAGCCGACGCCCGAAGCCGTCTTCGCAAACGCGGCGAACGGCCGGACGGCAACGTTCTCGGCGGCGACCGCCGCCCCCGTCGCCTGAACCTTGCCCTCCACCAGAATGGAGAACGTCCCAAGCCTCGTCCCAGCTGGGATCGGCGCCTGTGGAAGCAGCGGGATCGGAGTCAGCTTGACCGTCCAAGCGGGCACTGGCTTCCAGCGACTTGTTACCAGGGGCACGCTATTCGCAGCATTCAGCCGAACCGGCCCGGACGCGCTGGGGATGTTGACCGTGCCCACCGCGTCACCTCGACGTACTGCGGGCGTCGGCGTAAAATCAGTAAATCCGGTGTCCAGCAGTGACTCCACGTCCTCGCGACAGGTGCCGGAATCCAGCGCGACAGCCACCAGACGCCAGCCGTGCCGCGTCGCAGAGCCGACGAAGCAGTGTCCAGCCTCGTGAATATACCCGGTTTTCACACCATCCGCACCGGGGAAGGTCTTCAGGAACTTCGAAGCCGTGTTCTTAACCCAGACGTCCCTCTTGTCAAGCGAACGGGTAACTTTATACGCCGGGGTCCGTACGATGGCGTTAAACTGCGGCAGGTTATTCAGGGCGTAACAGGCGATCTTGGCGAGATCGGCCGCCGTCGAGTAGTGCCCCGGTGCGGGCAGGCCATTCGGGGTGACGAAATGAGAATGCGTCGCGCCGATCTCTTTGGCCTTCTCGTTCATCTGGATGGCGAAGGCCGGGACGCTGCCACTCAAGTATACTGCGCCGGTTACGGCCGTGTCGTTCGCCGAACGCAGGAGCAGGGCATAGAGCAAGTCCCGCAGGGTGATCTTCTCGCCCGGTTTCAAGTGCAGGCTGCTGTCCGGCAGATACTGGACTCCGTTCGGGGCGGTCACGACGTCGTCCAAATGTCCACGTTCCAGGAGGAGAATAGCCGTCAGCATCTTGGTCGTGGACGCGATGGGACGCCGGGCGTTCGCATTGCGTTCCCAGAGGACTTTGCCCGTTTCCACGTCTACCAGCACGGCATACCGGCTGTGCAAAACCGGCGTGACCGGCCCAGTCGGGACCGCCTGCACGGGCGCAGTCACAACGCCCGCCGGCGGCGCGGCCTGATCGGCTTCCGGGTCGGCCTGAGCGATCTTAGCCGTGAGCGATTTGCCAAGCGGCGGAGCCGCGTGAGCCGAGGTCAATAGGAGCAGCGGAAGCAGTAAGAATGGCAGGCATTTTGTCATACACGTTTACGTTACCCTGTGAACTGACGTTACGCCGCCGGAACGAGTAATTGAAAACGGCGTTGTTGCATAATTCAGCGTCCATGCCATGAATGGCACGGCTAACCGGCTCTCAGCCAAGAAGTACCGCTTCGCGGCACTAAGAGCGCCCGG
>JAYTRQ010000677.1:0-3159 GCA_043746125.1 Armatimonadota bacterium
CTCTGGGGAGTGGGCGACAAGGGACCGCTGGCGCAAGTCGTGTAAAGACAAGTGAGGTCGGTCACGGAACCGGCGTCACTCGGCGTCAGGTAGAACGCCGCGCTGTAGGCGTAAGACGTGTTGTCGAAGCCCGACGAGTCAGACGGGCAATGCAGGAACGCGGACGAGTTCGGGCCGCCAACGGCAGTGAATGCGCCCGCGTTCTTCTTCTGGCCCAAAGTCAGGTAGGGCATGAGGGGCCAGCGGAAGTGCTTGCCCTGCCATAGATAGGGGTCGCCGGTATCGCAGGGATAGATTTCGTCGTAGTCCTGCACGTACTGGTCGAAGGCCAGCCCGATCTGCTTGAGATTGGACTGGCAGGTCGCCCGGCGGGCGTTCTCCCGGACGCGGGCGAAGACGGGGAAGAGGATCGCCGCCAGCACCGAAATGATGGCGATGACGACGAGCAGCTCGATCAAGGTAAAGGCACGGCGCAATAAAATCCCCCAGCCGACGGTTATTGGCCTTTGTAGACCCGTACGTAATCCACGTACATGTCGGCGAGGCCATTATACCTGGATAGGTCTACGGGCCAGCCGCCGCCGGTCGCGAGGTTGAGCATGAAGAACAGCGGATACTTCTTGGTAACCGGCTGTGTGGGATGGCGCCCCATCTCTACGTTGTCGCAGTAGTAGATCGTGTCCGTGTCGGTGATCTCGCAGCCGTAGGTATGGAACGTCTCATACCACGTGGAGGGGATGCCAAACTTGTGCATGGAGGCCGGGTTATGGAGCGCCTTGTAGTTTGCGCCCCCCAGGGCGTTGCCCGCGTCGCCCTGGTTCCAGGCATGGGGCGTGATCTGATAGAGGCCGCCGGATTTGTAGTCGGAATTGGGTTCGTGGGGGCCTTCGCCGCCATACGCCTCAATAATGTCCAGTTCGTCCACGGGCGTTTTGTCGCCCAGGAGCTTGTAGTCGGTCATATAATCGGTCATCAGCCAGAAGGCGGGCCAGGTGCCGATGGCGTTTGGGCCGAGGAAGCGGGCTTCAAAGTAGCAGGGCAGCCTGACTTTGATGCCAGTACCGTCATTCTTCAGCGAGGAAATCAGGCCTGAACTGTGGGCATTCTCGCTCGCGCGTATTCGAAGAAAGCCGTCGGTCTGGGTAAAGGGATTATTGGGAGCCGAGGCGCTCGTGAACGGGATGGAGCTAAAGTCTTGACTCCCGTTCGGCGGTTTGTGGTCGTAGTAGAGGGCCTTCGGGTCGGTGTCGGAGATCGAGAGCGGACCGGTGAAGTCGTCGGCGAAGACCAGCGTCATGCCTTTGGCCGCCGGAGGCGCGGTCTTGGGGAGGCCCTGGCTCCAAACGACGCCGCCCTTGTTGTAGAGTTGAAGGTAGCAGTTGTCGTGCCCGGCGCCGAGGTCGCCGCTGATGGTCAGCGTCACCGGTCCGTGCGGGTAGCGGTCGGCGGGGAAGATGAATGAGCCGCTGCCCTGCGCGTCAATGGGCACGGTCGCGACGACTGAGTCTGAGCCAAAGCCGGTTCCCTGCTTCCAGCACTTCACGGTCGCCGTCTTGAAGCCGGGGGCCGAGAGCGTGACGGTCGCATTCCCCTTGATGTCCGAGCAGTAGGCGGGCGACACGACCGAAATCTGCGAGCCTAGCGTCTCCGCCGCGCTCTTCTCCGAGTCCACACTGATAGCGTCGTAGTACAGGTCGCTCTCGACCGGCAGTTTGGTCTTGTCGGCGGGGTGGCCGACGATCAGGATCAGCGAGGTGACGGGGTAGTCCAGTTTGCCGTTCTTGTCGCCGTCCCACGTCTCATGGGGAGCGTCCAAGTCAATGACAACTTCCTTCCAGCCCGTCCAGTCAATGACGCCGCCCTTGTACTGGTGCGTTTCCCCATCGGCGTCCGTGAGCCGCAGCCCGTATCCAGACCCCGAAGCGTCCCCCTTGAGCCTGTAGCGCAGTTTATGAATGGGCGCCTGAATGTTGACTTTGTTGGGCATTCCAAGATATTCGTTCCCGGTGTCATTGACGGTAAAGTGGTAGTGCAGTTTCAGGCTCTGCTTCCCCTGGAACGGGTCGGTCGTGGAGAGGCTCACCACCGCGTTCGATTCGGGGATGTCAACGACCCACCGGGATGGCAGGGAGTCCGGTTTCTCAAAGTCCTGAACCATGACCGGCCCCGCCCCGGCCGCATCGGCGGCCTTGAGCGTGGTGGAAGCGGCCCGGAGCGTCAGTGGGGGCGCGGCATGGCAACCGGATGAGAGGAGAGCCAAACCCAAGCCGCATCCGGCGGCTGTCAGGCAGAGCGAAGAGCGGTTTATACTTATCATCGAGAGAGTTTTCCTTTTTACCACTCTGGTGGCGGACGAACGGGCGGGAGAGTCGCTGTCGTGTCGGTGGGGGGAGTTGGTGAACACCGCTACCCACGTAAACCGCCTGCCTTCCCGGTTACAGGCTTTCTACCATCCTGTCGTTACAGCACGCGGCGGGGTTGCCGATGAGATCCAGTCAGTTCCACCGGCCCAGTCCCAGAAGTGGCTGCTGGCTTCGGGCGACTCCGGATTGTTTGGGTTCTGACCTAAAAATCTTACTCCCTCTTTAGTGCCTTCGGAGCCGACACTCACCTGCGAGCCGCGCAGCCACTTCACGTGCCCATCGCAGAGCAGAAAATTAGATCCATCCGAATGACGCGCTGCGCCGCAGCCGGTCCCGATTCCTGCGGAACAGGGGAATTGCGGGGCGGTCCCATTGGCAACTGAGAGAGGCCCCGTGGCCGGCCTTACCCATGTTTGTTGTCCATCCGTTCCGCTCCATGACAGCGTGTCTGTTTCCCCAGGTATGCTGGGGTCGTCGGACTGGTTCGTCGGATAGCTTGCGATGAAGGAGGCTTTGGTATCGACTTCGATCAGGTTGACCGTCTTACTCGGAGAGTTGAGCTTAGAGATCGGCACCCCGAGGGTGTCGGCGCCGTAATCAGCCCACTGGACAGCCAGGTTGGTATTGTAAGCGTAGGAGACGTATCTCCCTCCATTGCCGGGGTCACTCGCACACTGGTAGACGCCGACGGCTTTGACGAACGGATAAATCTGGCCGCCCCAACCCTGGCCAAGCTTTGGATAGCCATTGTTCCAGGGATAATCATAATTTGTGCTTGTCCCACACGGCAGCGTCT
>JAYTRQ010000678.1:0-3158 GCA_043746125.1 Armatimonadota bacterium
AACGTCTGCAATAAGGGCTGTAAGTTCTGTGCGTTCTACGCCCAGAAGGGCGGGCCGGACCCGTATACCATGAGCATTGAGGACGTCCAGAACCGCCTGCGGATGCACCTGGACGTGCCCATTAAAGAGGTGCATATGGTGGCGGGCATTAATCCCAAGCTGCCGTATTCCTACTACTTGGACCTTTTGCGAGCCGTTAAGGCCGTCCGGCCCGGCGTCCACATTAAGGCCTTTACTTGCGTTGAAATTGCCGAAATCCAGCGGCAGGCAAATAAGCCTCTGCCGGAGGTCTTCGCGGAACTCAAAGAGGCCGGCCTGGACTCGTTGCCGGGCGGAGGTATTGAGATTCTGAGCGACCGCGTTCATCTGGCACTGTTTGACCGGAAGCTGGATGGGGACCAGTGGATAGAGATCTCCAAAGCCGCAGCGGAAGCGGGCCTGCCCCAGTACGCAACCATGCTCTACGGGCACATCGAGACCCTGCCGGAGCGGGTTGAGCATCTAGTCAAGATGCGCGAGTTGCAGGATGAGACGGGGCACTTTGTTACGTTCACGCCGCTCTCGTTCCACCCCGAAGGCACGCAGTTATCCCACCTGCCGCACCCGACCGGCGACGGCGACCTGCGGAACATTGCCATCTCGCGCCTGATGCTGGACAACTTCGCCCACGTCAAGACGTTCTGGATTATGAACACGCCCCAGGTCTCGCAGCTCGCCCAGTGGTACGGTGCGGACGACCTGGACGGCACGATCCACGAATACGAGATCACCTACAAGGACGGCGAGCAGGGCAACAAGCAGCAGGTTTTGACCCGACCCCAGCTGGTCGGGCTGATCCGTGAAGCGGGCCGGACGCCCGTTGAGCGTGACAGCTTCTACAACGAAGTGGGTCAGCCAGGCGAGCCGGTAGACGAATTGGACGATCCCGTCCGCCACGATGGCCCGGCTCGGCAGGCGATTCCGCTAGCGATGGCCTAGAAAGCAGACTCTGATGGCACTTCTGGAACGAGAACTGAGCCGGCCCTCGGCCCCCGGCATTGATGACATCGCCGATAAGGTCTACGCCGGCGAGCGCATCACGGCTGACGACGCCCTGCGCCTGTTCCACCACACGAACGTCGTGGAATTGGGTGCCCTGGCCGACCACGTCCGCCGGCGACTGCACCCCGACAACGTCGTTACCTACGTCATCGGCCGGAACGTCAACTATACCAACGTCTGCTACGTCCGCTGCCGCTTCTGCAACTTCTACCGCATCCCCGGTGCGGAGGGGGGCTATGTACTGCCGCGTGAGGAGATTTTTCAGAAGATCCAGGAGATGGTGGACGTTGGCGGCGTCGAGATACTGATGCAGGGCGGCCTGAATCCCAAACTCAAGATCGATTGGTACGAGGACCTGTTCCGGGCGATCATGGAGCGGTTCCCGACCGTCATCCTGCACGCGCTCTCGCCCGCCGAGATCATCTACATCAAGAAGCTGAACAAGCTGACGATGGAGGAGACGCTGACCCGGCTCAAGGCGGCTGGCCTGCACTCGGTCCCCGGTGGCGGGGCGGAAGTTCTGACCGACCGCGTCCGGCAGTGGATCGCGCCTTACAAGGACACGGCCGAGGAGTGGCTCGACTGTATGCGGGTCGCGCACAAAGTCGGCCTGCGCTCGTCCGCGACCATGATGTACGGTTCGGTGGATACGGTGGAAGACCGCGTGGAGCATTTTCAGAAACTGCGCGATTTGCAGGACGAGTCGTTGGCGCTTTCGCCCACCGGCTTCACGGCCTTTATCGCCTGGAACTACCAGCCGGATGGGACAGAACTCGGCGGGACCCGCGCGTCGGCGTTCGATTATATGCGGACCATCGCCATCTCGCGCATCTTCCTGGACAACTTTCCAAACATCCAGGCCTCGTGGGTGACGCAGGGGCCGCGTGTCGGCCAGATTTCGCTCCGCTACGGCGTCAACGACTTCGGCAGCACGATGATGGAGGAGAACGTCGTGTCCACCGCCGGCTGTGTCTTCACCGTGCCCTTGGAAGAGATCGAGCGGCTGATTACGGACGCGGGTTACACGGTCAAGAGGCGCAACACGCGCTATGAGATCGTGAACTGACAGCAGGCCCGGCACTGGAAGTGCCGGTTTACTCTTGAATGGAAGTCGCTCCGCGACTGAGAATACGCTCTCGACGGCCTTTCCTCAGTGCCGGAGGCACTTTCACTTCGGAGTAGACTGGCACTTCCAGTGCCGGGCTATTGCTTCCCTACCCCCGCAGCAGCCCGCCCAGTACGTCCCCCACGACACCGCCAGCCGACTTGTTGGACGCTCCGCCCGGTGCGTGTCGGAAGACCTCTTCCGCGAGGTTAATGATCGGCATGGATTGGAGCCAGATCCGGCCCGGCCCGGTCAAAGTCGCCAGGAAGATGCCGTCGCCGCCGAACACCATATTCCGAATCCCCTTGATCCGCGTGATCCCGAATTGTACGGACGGGTCCTGCACACCAACATGGCCGACGTGGACCTGAAGACGCTCGCCCGGCCGCAGCGCCTTTTCCACGACTTCTCCCGACAGGTCTAAGAAGACCCATCCTGGCCCGGTTACCTTTTGCAAGATGAAGCCCTCGCCGCCGAACAGGCCGCTGCCGATCTGTTGGCGGAAGAAGATGTCGAGCTGAACCGACGCTTCGGCGCACAGGAAAGTCTCCTTGCGACAGACCAGAGTCTCGCCCGGTGTGAGCTGGCGGGCAATGATGGTGCCGGGGAAGCGCGGGCAGAAGGCGACTAGAGCCGCCGCCCCCGCACTCGCTGTGAAGTGGGTCACGAACAGGGAGCCGCCAGAGAAGGAGCGCATGAGGCCCTTCATCACCCCGCCGCCCGTGTTGGTGTCCATCGTGACGCCGTCCGACATCCACGCCATCTGGTGCGTCTGCGAGAAGACCATCTCGCCGGGCTGTAAGATCATTTCCAGCGTCTGTAACGTAGTCCCCAAAATCTGGTGCTGCATGATCGGCTCCTTCAGGAACGGGAAAAGCCGCCGATGGGAGGTCCGCTGGATGGCGAACCGCACGACGGCGGCGAATAAGGGCAGGAATCGTAAGTGACTACTTTTTCTTCTTCAGGATAGGCAGGCCGGTCGCCGAGTTTTCGGAGACTTCATAGCCCTCCG
>JAYTRQ010000679.1:0-3155 GCA_043746125.1 Armatimonadota bacterium
CCCTGTCCGAACGCCGGACACGCCTAGGACCGCTCCAACCGTGGACCATGCCTTCGTCGCGGACTGCGTTGCCCAGCACCGGCGTGATGCCGCAGGGGAGCCACTGGCCGACATGGCGGCCCAGAACCTGGCAGGTCGCTTGGACGGTGCCGCACCCTTACCGCCAGCTCAGGGCGCGGACATGGGGCTTTTCTAGAATGCGCCCTTTTCTCGCTGTCGCCGGGGCGCTCGCGCTGCTGTCCACGTCCCCGCTTCAGGCAGGTCCTCGTCATCCTACTCCTCGCCGGCTCGGCCCTGTGCGCCCGGCCGGCCCCTCCGATCCCGCCGCGCAAGACCTTCTGAAGCGAATGCTTCAGGCGGAAAACTCGCTCGCGCTGACCGGCGACCAGGTGACGACGGTCTCGCGAGATGGACTGGACGTCTCCTCGGAGCAGCAGGTCATGCGGGCGGGCGCACGCGCCCTGCGGCTGGTCTACATGCGTCCTCCCCGCTTGGCGGGCGAGGAAATCCTGGACAACGGGCGCTTCTACTGCCACCTTATCCCGGCCAAGGACACGCTGGAACTCAGCCCGTCCCGAATCGGCAATCTGCGCGTACGAGTGCCACAGGTAATCGGCCAGATCCGGTCGGGGCGGCTGATCGCCCAGACGGTTGGCCAGGACGTCGTCGCCGGCCACGACTGCATTGTCGTCCAGGTGGCGACCCGGAGCGCGGCGGCCGTGCCGTGGAGGCGCTTCTGGATAGACCCGACGAACGGCGCACAGCTTCGCATTGAACAGTACAGCGCGAGCGGCCAGTTGCAGTCCGCTTCTTATTACACCGAGATCTCTTATAATCCGGCCTTCGACCGCTTCACGTTCCGTCTGCCGAACGCGGGGAGCAGAGTCATTGAGCGGGGCTTTGCGGCCCCCTCACTGACTCTGGACCAGGTGCGGTCTGAGGCAGGCGCCCCTGTGCCAGCGCCCTCCTACGTGCCGGAGGGCTTCCATTTCCAGGCCGGGTCTGTCTCCGATGCGCACGGTCGGAAGGTCCTCGAGCTGCGTTACGTCAATGGCGTTAATGTCCTCTCCGTGTTCGAGACATCCGATACGCCGGGCAGCGGCCCCTCCCGAATGGAACATCCCCGCCAGGGCGTCCTCTTCGGGCGTCAGGCGGGGATGAAAGTGGTCGTCATCGGGAATCTGAACGATGCTGAGATTGAGCGGGTCCTGACCTCACTGCGTTAGTGCCCGCAGAGACATCCCAACCGGAAACAGGGCTATCCGACGATCTTCCGCATAGTCAAACACGCCCGCCATCAGTTCGTCCCAGGTAAAATAAATCTCCGCCACGTCTTCCACGGCCGCCAGGACCAGGCCGCGCGACTCGGACATCGCCGGGATCGGCTCAAACCCCCATGCCTCGGCGACGAAGACCGGACAGAAGCGAGTCTGCCCAGCCCTCGCGCCCGACCGCGGCCTCAGACGGTACCAGCCGATCAGCCGACGCCGTTCAGGGTCCAACTGCGCTCCGGTCTCTTCCCATGCCTCTCGGACCAGAGCCGCGTCCAATGTCTCCCCCGGCTCAATCCGGCCGGAAGGGATGCAGAGGCCCCGGCCCTCGATGTCGGCCAGAGCGACCTTGTCTCCATAAAAGACGAAGCCCAGAACGGCCCACAGATGGCCTTCGCTCTCCGAGGGGAGTTGGACGCCCGCCTCGAAAGTCGCGTCGCTGTCCCAGGTGGACCAATAAACAGTTGGGAACTCAGGCACGGCTTCGGTTAATCCACCCCTAACAGCTCGACGTCAAAGACGAGCGTGGCGTTGGGTGGAATCGCGCCGCCCGCACCGGCCGCCCCATAGCCTAAATGGCCGGGCACAGTCAGGATGCGCCGTCCGCCGACTTTCATGGTCGCAACACCCTCATCCCAGCCCCGGATGACCTGCCCCTGCCCGATAGTAAACTGGAACGGCTTGTTCCGGTCACGGGAGGAGTCGAACTTCCGCCCATCGGGGAAAGTGCCGGTGTAGTGGACCGTCACCTTCCGACCCGTCTGCGGGCTGGGGCCTTCCCCCAACACTTCATCCACATATTGCAGCCCGGAGGCCGTCGTAATCTGGTTCGCCATCGTGTGTATTCCTTCGTTTAGTGTTTTGTATTAGTGCTTGCCCGCCGGAGGCAATAGCCCAAGCAAATACTGCCCATAACCGCTTTTCATCAGAGGCTCCGCGATTGATCGTAGCTGCTCAGCTGAGATGAAACCCATCTCATAGGCCACTTCCTCAATGCAGCCGATTTTCAGCCCCTGACGCTCTTCAATAACCTGGACGAAGGTGCTGGCTTGCATCAGAGACGCTACCGTACCAGTGTCCAGCCAGGCCGCCCCACGGTCCAGAATTGCCACTTTGAGCCGCCCCTGTGCCAAATAGGCCCGGTTGACGTCCGTGATCTCGTACTCGCCCCGGACGCTCGGCTCCAGGCTTTTGGCGATCTCGACCACGCCATTATCGTAGAGGTACAGCCCTGGCACGGCATAAGCCGACTTGGGGTGGGCCGGCTTTTCTTCGATGGAGACCGCCCGGTGCCCGCTGTCGAATTCCACCACGCCGTATCGCTCCGGGTCCTGCACATGGTAGGCGAAGACGACCCCCCCATCAGGGTCAGCGTTGTCACGCAAGAGCCGGGCAAGGCCGGAGCCGTAGAAGACGTTGTCGCCCAGAATCAGGGCAACTTTGTCCGAGCCAATAAAGCGTTCGCCGATGACGAACGCCTGGGCCAAGCCGTTCGGCACGTCCTGGGTGGCGTACTCGAAAGAACAGCCCAAGCGGCTGCCGTCCCCGAGCAGTTTCTGGAACTGGGGCAAATCATGCGGGGTCGTAATCAGCAGGATCTCACGGATTCCCGTCAGCATCAATACGCTGAGAGGATAGTAGATCATGGGCTTGTCGTAGACGGGCATGAGCTGCTTGGAGACCGCTAAAGTCAGCGGGTGCAGACGTGTTCCAGAGCCGCCGGCGAGTACGATGCCTTTCATGGCCCCAGTATACCCGTTGACACCGCGAAAGGACGTGTGCTACTATCACGAATGCCTGAGATCGTCCCCCCCGTCAATCCAAACGTGCCGCGTCCCCTCCCCCGCCGCCCAGCCCCGTCCGCCGCCCGCGCCAACCGGCCCC
>JAYTRQ010000680.1:0-3144 GCA_043746125.1 Armatimonadota bacterium
CCCGTCCTGATGCTGCTCACGTGCGGTCTAAGCCCCGTGCTGGCCCAGTCCGCGTGGGTGCCGACGCGGACGCAGATGACCGACCCGCGCTGGGCGCCCGGCTATTGCCTGCTGGCGAACGGGGCGCGGGGCCTGGTCGTCGGCGGCTACTCCTTCCCCACGGACCGGTGCGTCGCCACGGCGGACGAGTTTGACGCGGGGACGCGCCGCTTCCGCCCGTGCCGGGGGCGTCTGAACGTCCCGCGCAATTTCGTCCAGGCCAATGCCCTGCCGGACGGCCAGGTCCTGCTGTCGGGCGGCTACAACACCATCTTGGGGACGCTGGACAGCGCCGAGCTTTACGACCCGGATACGCAGGCGTTCACGCTGCTCCCCTCCCATCTTTCCGCCCCGCGCGAGCTGTTCACGGCGACAACGCTCACCGACGGGCGCGTCCTGTGCGTCGGCGGCTTCAACACGCACTGGGGCCGGACGCAGAGTACGGCCGACCTGTACGACCCCGCCACCCGGACGTTCACGCCCACCGGCGCGATGGCCGACGACCGCTTCGGGCACGACGCCGTGCGCCTCGCCGACGGTCGGGTACTTGTGGTCGGTGGCACGCACTGGTTCGTCCGCCGCCCGACCGTCAAGCTGGCCTCAGCAGAGATCTATGATCCCAGCACCGGGCGGTTTTACCCGACACGCGGCCCGATGGTCCTTGCACGGGACCGCCCCACGGCCACGCTGCTGCCCAATGGGAGCGTTCTGGTGGCAGGTGGCCAGAATGATGCGGGCGAACCCGAGCAAGCCGAGCTGTTTGACCCCAAGGCCGAGACGTTCTCGCTGCTCCCCGTCAAGATGGTTTCACCGCGTATGGCCCACGCCGCCGTATCTCTGCCCGACGGCCGGGTGCTGCTGGCGGGCGGATGGAGCGTGCCTTTGTCGGCGACGACGGGGAGTGTGGAAGTGTTTGACCCCCAGATGCAGGCATTTACAGCCGCTCCGACCCTGCCCGAAGGCGCACACGACCAGGCCTTGTTGCTGTTCCCCGGCGGTCTTGTCCTGGCGGCGGGGGGAAAACAGGCTTCAGGAGGCAAAGAGACGTCCCTCGCCACCGGATATACCTGGCAGATTCCCCGCCCGTAAACGTGCTGACGGCACTTATGACGGAAACCCCGTATCTCTCTCAGTGAACGGGTCTCTGCCCCCTGCCGAAGATACGGGTGTACCTGAACGGTGCAGACAACTGAATATCGGAACTGAATATCGGAACCGAACCGCAAAACTGAATAGGTACTAAACTGCTGAACCCCCCGGCGCACCGCGCCGCTTTGGATATTCCCGGACATGAGGTCTTGGGACTCAGCTAGGACGCAAGAGAAGAAGTGTAAGACCCGACGAACCTGCCGCCTCCCGTCGGGTCTTTTCTTGCCTGGAGCTTTTCCCGTCCTCGGCTTAGTGGGGTACAATAGCCGTATGGCAATGCCCTTCACTGTCCATGCGCTCTCCTCCGGCTCCTCGGGCAACGCGACGCTCGTCCGCGCGGGTGACGTCTCCATTCTCATAGATGCCGGCATGACGATGCGAAAGCTGACGGCCGCGCTCGCCAAGCAGGGGCTGGCACCGGGCGACCTCCACGGCGTCGTCATCACCCACGAGCATTCCGATCATGTGCAGAGCGCCCACGCCCTGTCCAAGCGCCACGGCGTACCGCTGGTGTCGGCCGAGAAGACTTTAAGCGCCATCTACCGCGGCAAGACGCAGACCCCCCACCTGATCTTAGCACCCGGCGACGGGTGGAGCGTGGGCGAACTACGAATTGAGACCTTCCCCGTGCCCCACGACGCCGCCGACCCCGTGGGCGTCAACGTTGTCCACTCCCCGAGCGGCCACAAACTGAGCCACGTGACGGACTTAGGCCACGTCACCGAGACGGTCCGGAGGGCCATCCGCGGCGCACATCTCCTCGTCCTGGAAGCCAACCACGACGTCCACCGCCTGCGCGGCGGCGATTACCCTGGCTACCTCAAGGCGCGGATACTAGGCGATCGCGGCCACCTCTCCAACGAGGCCGCCGTCGGGCTGCTCTGCGAACACGCCCTGAGCCACGGGCCGCACACCGCCTGGCTTGCCCACCTGTCCAAAGAGAACAACACCCCCAAACTCGCCCTCGGCTACGCTCGTGCCACCGTCGCCGTCGAGACCGGCTGCCCGGTCGTCTTCGACGTCGCCAAGCGCGACGCCCCCTCCGCCCTCTGGACGCCGGGCCACAGCACTGTCCAACTCAGCCTGTTTTAGTGCGAACCGAAGTGAAGGAGGAAAGCAGGCGGCCTGCGCCGTATCTTTCGCTGCTGGCAATCATAACACCGTTAAGGGGGTAGGCTACGATGGATTTGGATGATTTGGAGCGCGAGATCAGTAAAGTGACGCAGCAGGGCGGCATCGCCCGCGTCCCCGAAGCTACGGCTTTGGAGGCGATGTCGGGGGAGACACACGAAGAGCGGAAGACCGAACTGGCGGACTGGATTCGGTGTATGTGCGAGGAACACCACCTCAAGACGGACTCCGACAAGGATATGCTCGGCCTGGTCGAGCTTCTCTTCTTCCACGGCCCGGATTATCACGGGCACGGTTAAGGAACGCAAACGTGGACAACGAGAAAATGTCCGCCAGATTCACACGGCGGAAGTTCCTGCATCGGGCGCTAGGCACGGGCCTCGCCGTGGGGGCGGCGCCCCTGCTCCCGAAAGGGAGGGCCGAGGCCAAAGCACCGCCCGTCCTGACGGGGTGGCAGGGGCCGATGGGGGTGGAGCGGATCGCCCGCCTCGCCCCGCTCGGCTACCAGTCGCCGCCCACCGAGACGGACGACATTGTCTGCTGGGTTCAAGTAGATCTGGGCATGGCTCGCCTTCTGGACCGGGTCAAACTGTTCCCGATGACGGACATGGGCAACAACGCCCAGAACTTCCCCGTCCGATTCCGCGTAGAGGCCTCAAATGATGCGGGGTTTTCGAACCCCTCCCTCCTGGCCGACTGTACCGGCGGTGACTTCCCGGACCCAGGGGACGCCGTCAGCGCCTTCCCCGCCGGAGGCATCCCCGGCCGTTACGTGCGGCTCACCGTGACAAGGATGCGCGGGAGGCAGTTCCAGCTTTCCAAGCT
>JAYTRQ010000681.1:0-3138 GCA_043746125.1 Armatimonadota bacterium
TGTTCTCGCTGGTTCAAGGCCGTGTCGCGCTGGGCCTGGGCGATCCGCACCGCGCCTCGCGCATTCCCCGCATCAAACAGGGGGTACGATCCGGTCAGCAGGAGCTGCGAGTTGACGCCCCGTGCCCCAATGTCGTTGCTGGCCTGGTAGGTCAGCACGTAGTCGCCGGTCACGGTCAGGCCGGCCTGATGCTGGGCAAGCTGCAAGGCGGCGTTCTGGCCCGCCGCCGTCGCCTCCTGCTGGCGCAGATCGGGCCGGTTGGCAAATGCGATGGCGAGGGCCTCGTCGAGCGTCTGGGCCGGGCCGGGGGTGGGCACGGGGGGAAGCTGCCCCCCGGGCGCGAGGGACGCTGGCTGAACAAGCTCATCCGTGGCGACGCCTAGGGCATTCTTGAGGGCCGACGACGCGAGCCTCACCTGGTTCTGGTCTTGGAGCCGTGTCACCTGGGCATTGGCGAGGTCGGATTGGGCCTGATAGACGTCCTTGGCGGCGACCGTCCCGGCCACGATCTGCGCTTGTGTCACGGTCACGGCCTGCTGATACCGTGCCACCTGGGCGTCGGCGACTTTGACGAGGTCGGCGGCCAGCAGGAGTTGGTAGTAGTCCTGGGTGACGGTTAGGATCGTTGCCTGGCGCGTGCCGGCGCTTCCGAAGTTTGCGGAGTCCAGGGCCCGCCGCGCCTCGGCATTGGCGGCCTCGCGCGATCCGTTGTCAAAGAGTTTTTGACTCAGGCTGACGGCAAGCCCACCCCCACGCACGACGCTGAGTTCGTTGATAGCGCCGGTCTGGCCGAACGTCGTCCCACTCGTGCCCGTACTGGTCGTTCCCGTGCCGGTCGCCGTGATCGGTGTGGCGGCGGCATTGAGCCCGAAGGCGGTCTGACTGGTGTTCTGATACTGGTAGGTCGGCGTCAGCGTCGGGAAGTAGCGCGCCTGGGCCTGCTGCTTCTGGCCTTGGGCCTGCGTGATCTGGTCACGGGCGATGAACTGCTGCGGCTGGTGCCGGAGGGCGATGGCGAGGGCGGCGCTGAGTGTCAGCGGCGTGGGCAGGGACCGGGGCGCGGGCGGCACGACCTGACACGCGGCGGGGCCGGTCACGGCGAGGGAAGCAGCGAACAATGCGGCTAAACGGCCGGCGGCGACCATGTCGGGCCGCGACCGCTTTTTCAGGCGCGGCTTCCTCATTCGCAAAAATCCTCATCTAAGGCGTCCAACTCGGTGACGGCCATCGCCTCTGCCTTGCCCGCGTTGATCAGCCCCAATGCGATCGCGCTGGTCACCATCGGCTCGTTCGACTCTAGGTCGTTGGCGTCGCCGACGGCCAGCTCGGTGCCGTCGCAAAAGCGCCACAGTTCCCCCTCCACCATCCAGGCCGTGGTCGTGCGTATCTCGATAAAGCGCACGCGACTCACGCCACCTGCCCCGCGACTGCTCATGCCTATAGTTTCCCCGGCGGTGGCTTATTCTCCTGCCCGCGCCCCAGTTCTGGAGGAGGAAGATCCTCTCCCTGTCGGGTCGGATCCTATCCCTGTCCCGTTCACATTCGTTCCGGGCCTGTCCCTTCCCTCGGAGGGAAAGGCTTTGGAAAGAGAAGGGAGGGCAGGGCAGAACTTCTACCCCGACACGAATAACCGCCGGCATTGGACCAAGTCCTCCTCCCCCTGCTCAAACATTCTTTCTTATTTGCATACGAATGTAGACAAGAGCTTGTAATCTGCGCATACTTACCACAGCCAATACGTTGCGAGGGATCGGAGCGAGGGCCTCATGCACGGCACGATAATGGGCACGATAATGGGCACGACGATGAACACCAATACGAACGGACGTGTGAACAGTGCCAGGGGGCCTGGGAAAGCCGTTCGGGGGCGGGGGGAAGGCGTCCGGGGCGCGGCAGAGGCCGCACCCGGCGTCCAGGCGGACGTGGCCGAGGTGCTGCGTGGCGAGCGCGTCGTCGGCTACCGCCCCTGCTTCGCCTGCGCCTTCGGCGGGGTCGCCCACCGCACCCGGCCGGGGTGGCGATGGCTGGTTTTGGAAGTCGCAGTGGGAGATCACCGAGGAGACGGGGCTGACGCGCCGGGAGACCGAGACGGCCCGCCGCCGCCTGTGCGCCCTGGGGGTCTTGTGGGAGGACCTTCGGGGCCTGCCGGCTGTGTCCCTGCCCTCCACCCCGCCACCTGCCCCACCGCGCCCGTCCTTCCCGTGCCGGATGCGCCATACCAGTATGTGCGGATGCGCCAAACTGGATTGGCGGAAAGCGCACATCTACTACAGAGAGTACTTCAGAGAAGACACAAAAGAAGACTCAGGAGACGCCTCCGGCGCGGGCAGGGGAGTTTTCACCTTCGTTTTTCGTCAGGAAAGAGCCGGAGAAGAAACGGGAGAAAAGAGGGCTACCGGACGTGTCTCTGGCGGCGTGTCAGGTCGACATCAACCGGACTGGGGCGGCATGGTTCAAGGTGGCGCTGGAGGCGGCCCGGCGCAGGCGGCCCGACGGTGCCGAGCCGTAGAATAACCCCATCCCCAATTCTGGGGAGCCTGAGTCAAGATAAGAGTCGGCGAGGACATGGCTGAGGCCTATCTGTGGTCTTCTCTGGGCTCTTCTTTTAATCCGGCTCCCCAGAATTGGGGACGGGGGCCAAGAAAAAGAGGCCGAGCCTTGCGGCTCGGCCTGGTCGTGGTCTCGGCTGGCGACGGATCTAATCACTCATACAGTGCTGATAGTTCCGTTCGCAGACATGGCCTGCATAGAGTGCCTGCGCGTCACAGGCCACCGAAGCCGCTGCAAAGGTCAGCGCCCCGGCGAGCGGGGTGCCGAAGAAGCTGGCGATCACTCCCGCCGCAATGGCCGCCGTCTGGCAGATGCCGTCATTCACGAGGGCATCGTTGATGCAGTCGTCGTAATCGCGGGCGCAGTGGTTCGGCTTGGGCGGCGGGCACGCATCCGTGGTGCCGGCCGGGTCGTGGAAGTTGATCGGGTTGTTCTGGGTGTAGGCGTAGACGTTGAGGCCGCCGGCATAGCCGATGGGGTCGCGCGTCAGGAACCGGCCCGTACCGGCGTCGTAGTAGCGCAGGGTCAGCAGCGTCAGGCCCGTTTCGACGTCCGTGTAGCCGCCGACGCGGCCCTGGAAGCTGGAGT
>JAYTRQ010000682.1:0-9738 GCA_043746125.1 Armatimonadota bacterium
AAGATCTGGGCGGGCAGCACGATCCGCGTCAGCGGCACCGTCAGCGCTACGGTCGCCGCGTCGTAGCCGGGGTTGAGGAGTCGCACGAACGCCGGCGTCCAGATCTCGGCGACCAGGACGAACAGGCCGGCCACCAGCACGGTCATCGTCGCGACCACCGAGAACGCCTGCCAGGCCGCACGGTGCTTGTTCTTGTGCAGGTACTCTTTGAAGACGGGGATGAACGTGGACGAGAGCGCCCCGCCAGCGACCAGATACATCAGTAGGTCAGGGATTTTGAAGGCGGCTGTGTAGGCATCGGCTGACACGCTCGCGCCGAGTTGGTGAGCGATAACGATGTCCCGGATCTGGCCCAGAATTCGGGAAAGCAGGGTGGCCGCCATAACCGCGCCCGCCGCCCGCGCCAGGCCGCCCGGCTTGTCCCCGCCGCCCCCGTCGCCCGCCTGAATGGTCGGCGTAGCTGGAGAGGGTTTAACTGTGGTGGAGGCCATAGGCTACAGTATACGGCCTGTGCATTTCCGTTGTCAAGCCGCCAGACGTGGAAATCAGGGCGATTGCATATGGGAGAGAGGCATGGTCAGGACAAAGGTGGCCCCTCTATGCCTCCCCCGACACAGTCGGAAATGTTCCCGTAGGGGTGGCCCCGCGTGACCGCCCTTCCCGAGACGTGACCGCCCTTCCCGAGACGGAGTAGCGTATCTCTTGGTGCGGCCGCTTTACGAAATCATCGCTCATCCATCCTACTGCTGGGCCGGCCGTGGAACGTCTTGTTGAATTCCTCTTGTTCGGCCAATGCAATGGCTTTAGCCCGTTCCTCGGAGGCGAGAAGGCGGTCGGACTTCCCGATAGCCGCCCACGGCGCTTCCCAGCACTGCGGCTCTTCGACGTCGAGCCTCAGCGTTACCCGTCCGTTGCTGCCGATGGTTATAACGAGTTGCTTCGCCCCCGCTTTGTTGCTGATGCGGACCTCATCCTCCTCCGTATGCTCCCAGCACGTGGAGGCGTCGGGGAGTTGCTCGTCGGCATGGGAGAACCGAAGGACAGCATGGCGGGCACGAGTGGGCAGGGAGATGGTCTCTTTCCCGTTAGGTGGACCGTTCATAATCGTCGAATTGGGACCTGCGACTGAACTGTAAGCCGCCCGAATCATGCTTGGTGCCTTGATAAGGTTGAACTCGTTATCGAACAGCATGGCGTAACACGCATAGGGCGCCAACCGGACGCTTGTTGCCGTGACGTCTTCTGTTACCAGCGCCGCCCCTGTGCCCACAGCCAATTCGGGCGGGATCAGATCGTATTCCCGGACGCGATCCTTGCCGAAAACGTTCTCAAGCTGTTCACGGAAATACGGCATTCGAGTCGTGCCACCGACACATATGACCGCGTCAACGACTTTATCGCCCACGAGCGTTTGCAGCGTCTGGTTCCGCAGCGTCGCATTGCGGGCGACGGCATAATATCCGCGGGCGAGGCGGCTCAAGACAGTGGTAGAACGCTCCCAGAAAGGGGCCGCGATCTCGTTCAGTCGCCTGCGCGTCAGTTCCACTGACACCGCCCCTGGGACGCTCCCGAACGAGACCGGTGGCAGGACCGTCACAATCTCATCGTCCGAAAGCGTCACCTTGGCGTCACGGCAGACGTGGAGTAGGTCACTGCGCTGCGCCTGACTCAGAGGTTTGGCACCAAGACCAGGGACGAGGCGCGGCAGAACGTCTTCCATGATTGCATTGTCTATGTCATCGCCCCCGAGTTCCAGGTCGCCGGCCTCGTAGACTAGGTTGACGGAACGCTGCCCACTCAGAGGGTCGTTTTCGATCTGCGCCAGGGCCGCGTCAAACGTTCCGCCCCCGAAATCGTAGATCAGTATGCACTTGTCGTCGGAGAAGCTTTCGAGCTGCCTCATGGCATACGCGGACAGGGCCGACTCCTCCAGCACGTGATCTTTCAAGGTTTCCGCCTCGTAACCGTTACGGGTCAGGCCGTCGCGAACGAATTTACGGTAGAGAAACCCGGCATCGTATGGGCAGCCTATCACCGCGCGGGGGGCGACCTTGGAGCGGTAGCGGGCCATGTGCGTGCGCCGGAAGGCTTCTGCCAAGAACTCGTGGGCGATCTCCTCGTTGGTCATGATTCTGCCGAAGACGTTGTGCGTCTCCTGCCCCTGCTCCCTCACGAGGCTGCGCTTGATAGACCGGAACACCATGCAATCGTCGGTATTAGGCGCATTGTCGGCCTCCCTGCCAAAAAGAGTCTCCCCGTTCCGCTGGAATGCGATCACGGAAGGCAGTATCTCGCTGCCGAGCGGGCCGATCCGAAAGAACTCCGGCGTGAGAACGCCCTCATTCACGTAAGCAATCTCCGTCGTACTGGTCCCGAAGTCAACGCCGATCTGTTTCATTGGAATCTCCTCACAGACAGAATGATGAACGGCGACCATGCGTACAGACTGGCCGGGCGGTTCGTCGAGTGGTCTACTGCGGGCAGCTTACGCCCACAATTGGTACTCACGCGAACTTTGAGAAAACGGAAACAGCTCTCAGATTTCTTTCACACACCCCTTTCTACAGGACAGCAGCCTTGCTGACCTCAACTAAACAATTGGTCCAGCAGCGCCGGCCTGAGTACCTCGCGCCGTCCAGACGACTCTTCCAGCACAAACCCACGCTGAACCACTGTGAGCATCTCAGCTTCGACGCTATCCTCAAAAACCTTAAATTCGCCCGCAGCGGATTGCCACCGCGATCTGGCGATGACATCCCCTGGGACGACGTCGAGCGCAGTGACACTGTGTTTTTTGAGCGTCATCAGGAGTAACTTGATGGTCCGCCCAAGTGTCCCGGATTGTGCCGGGGATTGGAGGAACTGCCGGTCTAAGTCGTCTATGAGTGAGATCAAATCCTGCGCCCAGCCGGCCGTCGCCGCCAGGGGATTGTTGGCCGTGCGGTCCATTCCTGACAGGCGCTTGACTTCCTGCCGGAAAGCCTCTGCTTCGGAGCGAATGCGGCCGGTCTCTTCGGTCGCAGCCAGCGTCTCCGCCCCCAGCCGAGCTTCTATTTCAGAAACGATGCCCTTTTGCGCCTGTGAGAGCGAGGGCAGTGCCTTTGTACGCAGGAAGTGATCCCAAAGAGAAACCGCTCCCCCAAAAGCCGCCTGGTCCTCCGACCCCAGCGATGCAGAAGCATTCGCGTCCAGAAAAGCGAGTAGCCCGGCACAAGTCCAACTTGAGCCAAGCCCCCCCTCAAATTCCCCCCCAACCTTCAAGGCATCAGACAACTTGGGCAGAGATTGTTGGATAATCCTCGCCAGGATGTTCGCCTTTGACAGCTTGACGCCTGGAGCGGCAGCCCAGGAAAGCCAATCGGCCGGCTGTACACCGTGCGCCCGCAGGGTCGCCTCGAATACTGCGTCAAGCCACGTCTCCTCCCGGCACAAGGCATTTAGGAAAGGGACACGCAATTGAGGGGAGGCGGTTACCTGCTCCGCAATGTTCATCGCGGATGCGGAAGGGACGATGCCATCCGAGAGTAGGCACAACAGTGCGGATGCAGTGGCTTCTTTGTCCGCCTCCCGGCTTACAACCTCGCTAAAGCGTGGCAGGTAGTATCCCTGCCCCCGCTGCTCGTCCAGCAGCAGCGAGAGTAGAAACTGATACCGCGCGTTCGCGAGGCCCGGCGGGAAGTCTACCCCCAAAGGCAGTGAGGCGAGCGTGGGCCGGAGTGTCAGCCAGAGCGTCTTTAGCGTCCAGCGGGGCGCGGACGCGACGGCCTCGTTCAGAACCACCTGGTTGTCTATGTCCGGGCGGTCGTTGATCTGGGACCACGACCAGTCCGCCAAAGTGGCGAACTCGATGGCGGCCGAGTCCGCCGTAATCAGGCAGACCCGCAGGACCTCGCTCTGCGGCCGCCCTATTGCGGCAATCTCGCGGCGGACGGCGGCGGCAAGTCTGTTGACCTCCTCTTTGCGGCCCTTCGTCGAATCCACGCTACCCGCCGCCTGGAGCAAAATCTCGCGCAGGATGGGGGCGTAGGCGCTGACTTTCAACCAGCCTTTGCGCGAGGCTGTTTGAAGCGCCCACCACTGATCGGAAGCCTTTTCCCCACCGTCTTCAGCGACGTGCAGGATAAACTCGCGGAGCCACGGGCCAGCCTTGACACCTTTGGTCGGAGATTTCAGAGACTTCTTCTTTGTGGGGGCCGGTACGGCGCTCGCAACTTCCGCATCGTCCTCCTCTTCAGCGTCGGCGGCCTCCTCTGGTGGCAGCGAGTTGTCGGCCCCCTTGGCGTTCGGTCGCTCCAGAAAATCGGGGGGTGAGACCTCCTCGGAAGGTCGCAGCCCAAGCCCGTCTCGTTCCTCCTGCGCTCGCACCGCCTTCAGTCCCGCCTCAGCCTTTAACGCCGCTTTCGCCTCGTCTATGAGCATTCGGGTTAGAAGCGGACGCTTTACAGGGACCAGGCTGTTCCCTGCCCACGCCTCTTTCTCAAGATGGACTGCTAAAGTCTGCAAGCCCGAGTAATCCACGGCGCCCGCCCTGTAGATGTCGGCGAGAACCCGCGCCGGATCACGGCGTAGCTGGGCGGGCCATTCAGCCGGGTTGACGACCTGCACATGGCGGCGGTCGCTCACTGGGAGCGGCACGTCATCAACGCCGTATCGGAGCAGCAGGCCGGTGTTATCCGTCTTCACAAGGACCGCCACCACAAACGGACGACGGCCCGTGACGTGTATCACAGAGGCTCCCACTTTCCAGGCGGGTGACCAAGTCGCTTTCTTTTCAGCCATCTTAGGCTTGCGTGTTCCAGCAGCTTTTTTGGAAGCCTGGCGCGGCGGATCTGACAGCGGTTGAAGAGATGGCAAGGGGGGACCTCAGTAGGGGAAGCATACAAAGATGGCGGCGGCGAGCGGAACCGGCCGGGCCGGTAGCGACTACTCATAAAGCCAGTATATCACGTATCAGGTGATGCCACAAGTTCACCGCAAACGCCGTTTCTACTTGAACCGCTTGCGCCCACCTCACTGGGTCTCAGATAAGTGAACTCCCTCTTTCGGGTACAATCTCATCTATGCGACGAATCTGGGCCTTGGCCGATACGCACCTGTCTTTTGCGAAACCGAAGCCGATGGACGTCTTCGGGGAGCATTGGCACGACCACCCGGCCAAGATCGAAAAGGCCTGCCGGGCGGTCATCGCGCCGGACGACCTGCTGCTGATGCCCGGCGACCTGTCCTGGGCCATGAAGCGGGCCGACGCCGAACCCGATCTGGCCTGGCTGGCAGCCCTGCCCGGCATCAAAGTCTTGTGCAAGGGCAACCACGACTACTGGTGGGACTCGGACCGGTCCCTGAACTCTCCAGGCCTGCACGACACGCCATTCGTCTCCGACGATGGCCGCATCGGCGTGGCCGGTACACGCGGCTGGATGCCACCAACCGGGGCCGAAACGGAGCAGGCGCAGTGCGAGAAGATCATCGCCCGCGAGGTCGTCCGGCTCACCCGGCGGCTGGAGGCCATCAAAGACTGTCCCGTCAAGTTCGCCCTCATCCACTACCCTCCCCTCTCCGTGTTCGCGCCCATCTTGAAGCAATACGGCGTTGAGACCGTGCTGTACGGGCATCTGCACCTCAACGGCAAGGACTACCCCGTGCCGGAAAAATGGCTGGGCCTCCGGGCCCTGTGCGTCGCCGCCGACCGGCTGAAGTTCATACCCCGCCTAGTTGGGGCGTTGGATTAAAAGCCGATTATGCTATACTCTTGATACGAGGAACCACCCATGCCACCACCGGCCCTAGTCCCCATTGTCATCGTCGTTATCGTCGCGCTGATCGTCCTGTCCCTGCTCCTGAAGTACGTCCCCATCGGGCTGATGATTACCGCCATCTCGGCCGGCGTCAGCGGCGTCGGGCCGGGCAGCCTGATTGGGATGCGGCTGCGGCGTGTGCCGCAGGACCGGGTCATCCTGCCGCTCATCGCCGCCGTTAAGGCCGGCGTGCCCGTCAACCTGAACCAGCTAGAGACGCACTACCTAGCAGGCGGCAACGTGGACCGGGTCGTGCAGGCACTCATCAGCGCACACCGGGCACAGATCCCCTTGCCCTTCGAGCGGGCGGCGGCCATTGACCTGGCAGGGCGAAACGTGCTGGAAGCAGTCCAGATGTCCGTCAACCCCAAGGTCATCGAGACCCCGAACGTCGCAGGCGTCGCCAAGAACGGCGTCGAGATGAAGGCCTTCGCGCGGGTAACCGTGCGGGCCAACATCGAGCAGTTCGTCGGCGGCGCGGGCGAGCAAACGGTTCTGGCCCGCGTCGGCGAAGGCATCGTCACGACCATCGGGTCGGCCGCGACGCATTTGGAAGTGATGGAGAAGCCGGACGCGATCTCCAAGACGGTTCTCGCCAAGGGCCTGGACGCCGGCACGGCCTTTGAGATCCTGAGCATTGACATCGCGGACGTCGTGGTCGGCCAGAACATCGGCGCCCGCCTGCAAGCCGACCAGGCCGAGGCGGACAAGAAGGTCGCCCAGGCCAAGGCCGAGGAGCGGCGGTCAATGGCGGTCGCCCGCGAGCAGGAAATGAAGGCGTATACCCAGGAGATGCAGGCCAAAGTGGTTGAAGCCCAAGCCCAGGTGCCACTGGCCCTGGCGGAGTCCCTGCGGAGCGGCAATCTAGGCGTGATGGACTACTACAATCTGCGGAATTTGCAGGCGGACACGGCCATGCGGTCCGGCATCAGCCGGGCAACGGGCGGGCGGGATGAAGACGGCGGCGCGGGGGGCGCATCGGGGCCGGTGGTGTAGCTCCAGTATGACGCGCGGGCCATTTTGCAGCACGCGTAGGACGAATAGGAACGAATCTATGAACGTGCCAGGGGAGGCTATCGCCCTCGCTTTCGCGCTCCTGATCTGGATCATCTCTTTACTCATCAAGTTCTTTCGATGGGCGGGGAAAGCGATCAATAACGTGAATACTGCCCCCTCGCCCATCCAGCAGGCGATGGCGGAGTCCCAGCGACAGGCCGAGACGCCGGGGCCATCGGTAAGGCCCCTCCCCCCGGCCCCGCCGCGCCCCCAGGCCATGCCCCCATGGGAGATGCCACGTCAGCCCCAGGCTGGGCCGTCCGCCGTGCCCTTTGAGGCGACCACGCAGGACTTCCAGAGGCAGGAACGGGAACTACTGGCGGAAGAACCAGCCCCACTCGGGACGCCGCTCAACGCATTCGGGACGCCGTTCAACACACTCGGGACGCCGCTCAACACACTCGGGACGCCGCTCAACGCACTCGGGACGCCGCTCCGCGCGGATGCCACGCCCCCACCCCCAAAAGACTTCCGACTGTTCGAGACGGATGACGATCTGCTCCGCGCAGTGATCCTTCAGCAAGCGCTCGGCCCACCCCTCTGCCGGCAAGGGCGTTAGGGCGTCGCCCGGGAACCTCCGGACCCTTTTTATCGTCTGAAATGTTGCGGCGGCAGCGTTTCCTTTCGCTCCCCACGCTAGAAATACCGGTTTCACGCAAGACACCCCGAATCCCGGCAAATTTCCTACTCATCGCTTATCGTAACCTCGGTATACTCGTCCTTGTAAGCGCGAACGCATATAGAAAGGTTGCTCGAAAACGATTGAACTCCTTATCATCCCATTTTCAGCAGGTGCCGATGCTGCGGCCCTGCCGGACGAGACCCTGAAACGTCTGGAGCGCATCGCTGAGCAGCGGCAGTACCGCCGCCGGCAGGTGGTCCACTTCGCCGACCAGCCCGGCGACTATGTGTACCTACTCTGCACGGGCCGGGTCAAGATCGCCCGCGTCTCCGAATACGGGCGCGAACTGACTCTGTATCTGCTGGAAGACGGGGCGCTGTTCGGGGAGACAGGCCTGATGGCTCAGAACGAGACGTATGACCTGATGGCCGAGACGCTGGACGATTCACTGATCGCCGTCCTGCGGCGCTCGGATGTCCTGGCTGCCATCCAGGAGTCGCTGCCTGCCACGCAGGCCCTGCTTAAGATGGTCGGCGAACGGCGCCAGATCGTCGAGAACCAGGTCGCGGATCTCGTCTTTCTCGAAGTCCCCAAGCGGCTCGCCAAGCTTCTGCTGCGTCTGCACGAGAGCAGCCGGGACGGGCGGGTGGTGCGGGCCAAGCTAACCCATCAGGAGCTTGCTAACGTCATCGGCAGCACGCGCGAGACGACCACGCTGGTCTTGAACGAGTTCAAGCGCAAGGGCCTAATCGAGTTCTTGGGCCGGAAGATCGTCATCGCCAATCGGAGCGGACTGGAAACCCTGATCGCCAGCGACTGAGGCTACCCGCCTCTTTTGCCGCGTGACCGGGTATAATCACTCGCTTATGGAAGTCATCTTACTGCGCCACGGTCAGTCCGAAGCCAATGCCGGGCTGACCAACTTTTTAGACAGTCATCTTACGCCACTGGGCCGGAAGCAGGCGGAAGTGACAGGGGAGCGGTTGAGCGGGCTAGGGATCACGAAGGCCTATGTCTCGCCTCTGCGCCGGACGCTGGAGACCATCCAGCCGTTCTGCGCGGCGACCGAGCATCGGGCCGAGGTCTATGCCGACGTCTGCGAGTATTTTTCAGCCAACTACCCCGGTTACAAGACGTTTCCCGGACTCTCGCCGGGCCAGATCCAGGAGCAGTTCCCGTTCGCATTCTTCGGCGAGACGTTCCCCTGCGGCGACGCCTGGTGGCCCCAGGAGTTTGAAGACGACGAGCGGATGTACGCCCGCGCCGTCCGCGTCCGGGATGCTTTGCTTGACCTCTACGCCCAGACCGACGAGCGCCTGCTGATCGTCTCCCACGCCGAAACGGTGGGCCGGCTGACCGAGGCCTTCTTGCGTGTCCCGCTTGATCCGGCCGATCCCCCCTGGTCCGACAACTGCGCCCTCACCCGCGTCCACTTCTCCTCAGACATCGCCGCGCCGGCCACCCTGCTCACTCAGAACGATACGTCCCACCTGGCCGGCCTCGGCTGACGCAGGAAGAGATGGGGACAGCGGTGAATAGAGCGACTATCATGCCTGACCTGACCCAAATCGAAGTCAACCACCGAGAGCTGGCGGATGCCTTGCGGGGGGAGTTGCTAGCCGCCGCGCGCGAGGCGCAGGCCTCCGCCTACGCGCCCTACTCCAACTTCGCCGTCGGCGCCGCCGTGCTGCTGTCCGATGGCACGATCTACCGGGGCTGCAACGTGGAGAACGCCTCGTTCGGGCTGACCGTCTGCGCCGAGCGCGTCGCCCTCTTCAACGCCATCAGTGACGGCCGGATAGACATCGCCGCCGTCGCCGTCGTGACGTCGTGCCCGAAGCTCTGCAAACCGTGCGGCGCGTGCCGACAGGTCATCGCCGAGTTCTCCCAGGCGGGCAATCCCATCATCATTGTTTCAGCGACCGTTGCCGGCGAGATGCAGGTTGAGACCATCGCCGACCTGCTGCCGGACACGTTCACTCTGCTCTAGGCGGCCCGTCCTCCAGGGCCTCGAATAACGCCGTTAGGGCGGCTAAATGTGTCGCCGCGCCCTGCTCTACGTCTCCCCGGGAGGCCACCTCAAAGCTGAAAGAGTGGTGAACACCGAGCGACCAGGCCCAGTCGGCCAGCGCCAGGCCGGGCGCGCGCCGATGGAACTCCTCCAGCCCAGCCGTGGTCGGCGCGAACAGGCCGGGCGTACCGACGTGTCCGGCGTAGTAGGGCGCGTCTTCCAGCGCGATCCCAGCCGCCGTCAGTGCGGCCAGC
>JAYTRQ010000683.1:0-3135 GCA_043746125.1 Armatimonadota bacterium
CCGGGCTTGAGCCAGCGGACGCCGCCTGTCGCGACCAGTCGCCGGGCCAGCAGGAGGCGCGGGTCGTCGTCATCGGTCTCTACGGGGAACGGCAGCAATTGACGCCAGCGGTAGACGCCGTCCGCGAGGTCGTACATGGCCCACCCCTCGCGGCAGAGGCGCTGCAAGGCGGTCGTCGCCGACTCGCGCGACAGGTCGGTCATGCCCGCCAGCTCCTCCGGCGACAGCCGCAGGCGTGTTTCGAGCATCTGCGCGGCCTGGGCGACGTCGCCCGGCGTGACCGCGCCCGTGGACGCCAGCAGGTCAAAGCGGGCCGCCTGGGACCAGTCGTTCTTGGTCCAGCCTGAAAGCCCCAGATCGAACCGGTGGCTCTTCTGGAAGACGGTCCAGTACGACGGCATCCCCGTACCCAGGAGCCGCACCTGGACTTTTTCGGCGTAGGGCATCAGCGATTCCAGCGTGAGCAGCCGGCGTCGGCCCCAGATCCGCACGTCGCCCATATGTGTGCCGTCAAACACGTGCGTCTGCTCCTGGACCTCGACGTTCCACGGCTCTACAACGATCTTGGGCTTTTGGCCGGGCGCGAGGACGAAGCGCAGGGAGCGCGGGCCTTCCTTCTCGTGCCGGGACTTCAAGACGGCCAGAACTTCAGCCACGGTCTCGGCGCTCAGGGTGACGTCAATGCCCACGAACGCCGCCGCCGACTGCACCTGCAAGAAGCCGCGCACCCAGGTCGGCGGCAGGTCTATCTTTTTCTCCGTCCGCTCGCCCGCCCCCGTACCGACCGAGACGCCCTCCCCACCCACTTGCAGGAAGGCTGGCCGGTAATCCCGGACCCGCGAAATCTCGTTGGCGAGAGCCTTGCTATAGTCCACGTTGGTCGTGCCGTAGACGGTCTCGCCCAGTAGGTCCAATTGGTCCATCGGCACAGTCACGCGCCCGTAGCTGGACTCGTCCACGGAGAACACCTCAAAGACCACGCAGTCCGGGTGGACGCTCACAACGGGGTCTAAAACCATCCAGGCATCTTTCGCGTTCTCCCAGAGCCAGGCGAAATACTTGCCCCGTGCCAGCAGAAAATCCTTGCCAGCGATCATCGTTTCCAGGGGGGCAGCCGTCTTGCGGATTTCGGCGATCCGCGCCTTAAGCTGGTCCCGCTGCCCCGTCAGAGCGGGCATGGCCTTCATGCGTTCGGCCCGCTCCAATCCTAGCTCCTCCAAGTACCGCAGCTGCACCCATTCCTGGTAGGCCGTGTGGTCTTTGGGCGTGGCCCGGTGGTCGCCGGACACGACGGCGTACAGGGCCAGCATGAGCCGGGCGTAGGCGAGGCTGTCTTTGACGAGGGCGTTGAGCGAGACGGGCGGGCGGGATAGCTCGGTGGCGACGGAGAGCCGCATCCCGTCCGGGCTGAGGGTGGCGCTGCTGGGCCGCGCATAGGTTTGGGTGATTTCCATTGGTGTGGCTCCCACGGATGAAGCAGCCAAAAGGCTGAGAGACTGTCAAGAATGCCCCGTCAGAGAAGAAGGCGAGAGATTAGGAGGGCGGGGGGGACCCCGCCTCTACGTCGCCCCCCGCCCTTCTTTACGCACTGCCCTACCCGCCCGACACGCCGGATACGGCGAAGCCTTCGATCTCCTGGCCCGCCAGCGCCCGCTTCGCCAGTTCTCCTAAAGCCCACTCGGCGTCGCGGGGCGTCCGGCTGCGGGCCATCGCCAAGAGCGTCTTCACGTCCACAGTCGGCTCCACACTCTGACGCGCCTTCACCTGCTCTTTGGCGCGGCGACTCTTCTGACGGGTCCGCAGAACCTCGCGGTCAAAGCGGGCTGTCTCGCCGGGGCGGGCCGGGGATTGGGCCAGCAGCCCAGCGACGAACGCCTGAGTATCGGCATGGTCGCTCTCAAACAGGGCGCGGAGCAGGTCTTCGCGGGGCAGGGTCTCCCAGCGGTCGGTGACGTACTGCTGGCCGATCCGGCGGACAGAATGGAAAGGGCTATCGCAGAGGGCCAGGGCGTAAAGCCGCTCCTGCGGGTCACCCGTGGGAAGGCGGTCGAAGAACACACTCCCGACCTCCATTGACGGCGGCAGGCTGGACTCCAAAAGCCGCAGGGCGAACGGCAGGGTTTGGCCCACGGTGCGAACCCGCGCCAGCGCCCAGTCCCGGACGTCGGCCAGCACGTGCGTGGCGGCCTGAAGCAGCAGGGCCGAATTGGCGGGGAACAAAGATTCGTGACGCCGGACCCAGCGCCCCAGAACCGGCCCGAAGGCGGCTTCGCGCAGGCTCAAAACGGCGGGGTCGGTCACTGACCCGAACGTCTCGGCGATCTCCGGGTCGCCGAGCAGGCGAGTCCGCAGGCGACCCTCGTCATCGTTCGCCAGAGCCGGTTCCAGGGCCAGCCAGAACTCGTCCAAGCCCAGCATCTCGCGCAGGCGGCGCAGAAGGGACGCCCGGAACTCAGGCCATTGATCCTCTGAGGCGGCGGCGATGATCTGCAAAGTAACCGATGCGGACACAGTGGGCAGCAAAGCCGCGAACGTCTGCGGGGAGATCAGGCCCGCCAGGAACGGCCGGTCTCGGAGGCGTTGGGCGATGTCGGCGGTCGTCAGCCCGGCCCGTTCCAAGAGACTTAAAGCGGCCGGGGAGGCCATCGCAATCCGCAGGCCGGGTGTTCCCTCCGGGCCGTCCAGCAGGGCCGTCCAGAGCGTCTTGAGTATCTGGCCGCCCGTCGTGCTGGCCGCCAGCAGGCGCCAGCCAGCCTGCGGCGGGAAGTCTCGGCCCGTGTGGGCGGTCAGAGCCTGTGCCTGGGGCAGAGAGAACGCCTGGCCCGCCATCGCCCCTTCCAAAGCCTGTACGCCGCGCTCTTGCGACGCTCCGGTCACGCCATCCAGAAGCATCAGCCAGGCCAGGGCCTCGGCGGACTGCGCCTGACGCGCCCCGGCCACGACCAGATCGGTCAGACCGGGCTGCCCCGCGTTCAGCAGGGCCGTCGCCATCGTGCGGATCAGTTCGGCCGGGACGTAGCTGGGGAATCGGCGGGCGACCATCTCACAGGCCGTCGCCAGGCGACGGGGCAGGACGTTCCCGACCATCCCGGCCTGAGCGGTTTGCAGGACCCGCTCGGCGAACGCGCGTCCCCA
>JAYTRQ010000684.1:0-3116 GCA_043746125.1 Armatimonadota bacterium
CCCCGGCTTTCGCGAGGGCGACGTCGAGGGCGCTGCTGTCGATATTGAGCGAGCTGAGGTTCTGCCCGGCGTTACGCGCCAATGCCTGCGCGTGCGCCCCGATGGCGTCCATGTGGTCGTGCGCGGCCTGAAGCGCCGCCTTCGTTTCCTGCCCCGGCGACAGGTTGTGGGCCTGGGCCGCGGCCTCTGCCGCCTCCGCCGCCTGGGTGTGCAGGGCGCGGACGGCGTGCTGAAAGATGGACGGGTGAACGCCGGACGGCACCTCGCCGGGCGGGATCTGCGCGAGGTGGGCGGGCGTCAGCCCGAGTGCCTGGGATGCGCCCCGTATTTCGTCGTTCGTGAGCGGCTGACGGGCGGCGAGGCGGTCGCTCGCGTCCCGGACTTGCTGCTTCGCCCCCTCGGTCGTGGCGAGGCGGTCCAGGTTGACGCTTCCGGCGTACTCGGCAGGCGTCTTGCTGGCGGGAGTTTCGCCAGGCTGTGCGGCAGGGGTTTCCGTGCCCGCCTCTTGGGGTGCGGATTGGGGTATAATAGAGCTAACAGCCGGCTCGGAATGTGTGCTGGAAGGTACACCAGCAGCCCCATCCGATATTTCAGAGGCGGGACCGCCTCTGACTTCTCCTGGGACATTGGGGGAATTGCGCCCCCCCTGCGCCGGCTGCCCCATCTTCGCGTTCAGGCTTCTATCCGTGATATGATAGGCCGACCGGACGCGGTACTTCCCGCCCTTCTGCTCAAGCTCCAGCACCGCCGCTTCGTTCTCCCCGTTCTGCCGCACGAGAAGGGCCGCGCGGTCCTTCGTCGCCGGCAGGATGTGCGTGGGGTTCTCCATGACCCGCTCGACGTGCTCTTTGACGTCCTGCGGGTGGGGGAACTCATCCGGGTGCTTACTTTGCAGACGGACGTAGTCCGCGAACACGTTCCCCTTCGGAATCCCCAGGCGTGAAAACGTCTGATCCGGCACGGGAACGCTCACTTCCCCGTAGCGCTTCTGCATCTCCTGCCTGAACCTGCCGTAATCCAGTCCGGCCAGGTGATTCCGGGCGGCCTCGTCCAAACTCTGCCCGGCGCCGTGGGCGGCGGTGAGGGCGGCCAGATGCGCCTGGGCGTCCCGGTAGGCCGACGCCAGGTGCGGGCGGACGGCCTCGCCGAAGTGCTGGACCATTTCTCGGGCGAAGCCCGCCGCCGTCAGCGACCCTTGTGCCAGTTTTGCGGCCCCGTAGACCACGACGTCGCCATAGACGGTGGGGTCGGCCCCCATGTTCAGCTTGCCCGAAGTTTTGGCCTTGATCCGGGCGGCGGCGGCGTCTGCTTTTGCGCCCAGCTTATCAGAGAGTGAAGCGTTTGCTTCATTGTCTGGGTTGTCCGCCGCGTACTTCGCCAGCACGGCCGCCTTGTCTTTGGCGGCGACGGTGATTTTGGGCAGGCCGGGATCGGCGGGCATGCCGTTAGCGGTCCGGTTCTGGCTCTTGCCGGTCCGGCTCTGGCTCTGGCCGGCCTCTCGGGACGTGTCCTCAAAGTCCGGCGTCTTGTGGCGGAGTGTCTGGTTCAGATCGAGGGGACTGTCCAGGGGAAGGCCGTTGTCAATGCCGCGCGTCAGGACGATCCCCTTGCCGGTCAGGTTGACGTGCAGCGCGTTCGCCTGCCCCACCCCCTGCACCGCGTACTCGCCGTCGCCGGGGACCGAAATGACGTGCGCGTGCGGCTCATTCTCAGGGTCGCGGATGCCGCGAGGGCGTAGGCGCGGCTTGGGCACGTCGTGAGCTTCCGGCGTGTGCGCGTAGTTGGTCAGCGCGTCGGCGAGGTACTGCTTCTGCGCGGGCGTCATGCCCGTCTTCGGGTCCACCTTCACGCCGGGCTGCTTGGCGTCATTCGCCGTCGGCGTGAAGGTCGCGCCGGTGCCGCTGGTGACGTGCGTTTCGGTCGCGACGCGCTCGGCGGGCGTGGGGGCGGCTTCGGCGGGAACAAGCGCGGGCGGGGGCGCATCGGGGGGAGGCGGGGAGGCCGCGGCGCTAGGAGCAGCGGGCGGGGGGGGCGAGGCAGAGGCTCGGGGCACGTCGGGAGGCGCTTCGCCTCCGAGGAGAGACTTTACCTGTTCGCCGGCAGACCTGATCTGGGCGACGATGGGAGCGGGGTCGAGTCCGGCGCTTCGGGCTGCGTCGGCGTAGGCGCGGACGCGCGGTTGAACGAGGTGACGATCAACCCACCCGTGAATAGCGGACTGTCCGGCCCCGCCATAGGCGTCCCTCCCTCCCTGCACACCTTCTCCCAGGCCTCCCGGCTGTGGCGTACGATTTCTTTCATCGCTGATTCCTCCTCGCTCAAGGTAAGCGCCGTCGGACAATTCTGATTCTGTATTATACCCTGAACTGCCGGCAGTTGCCGCGTTCCGGGCGGCACCCGCAACTCTGTCGTGGAACTTCTGAAGGTCCATGGTACCAATGTTGGCGACGACCATCCCCTGAGACCCCGGAAGCTGCGTGAACTCCAGCTGATCAGCGGACTTCGGGTCGCCGACTCCGTGATTGAGGTGCCTGTAGAACTCCTGCATCTCCGGCAGCGTTGGGGGCGTGCCGTCCGATTTGAAGACGCGCATGAGTGGGGTGCCGTCGCTCAGTCCGGGATGGATGTTGAAGGTCGCCGCCGCGTCCTGCACGTTCATCATCCCCTCGACCCCGGCGACGAGTCCCGCCGCCTTCGTGTCGCCGGGCGGCACGGTGATGGTGTAGTTGGGCGAAATCTCCCCCTCGAACGAGCCGTAGCCCGGCGAGACTTCGTGCGGGATGCCGAGCCTGTTATAGAACTCCATCTGTCCCGCCGGGGCCGCCCCCTGCGAATGGCGCACGACGCCCGTACGCAACTGTTCCTGGGCTTCGGGGGGCAGGCGGAATAGGGGCGGGTTGAGTTCCTGGCTGGGCCGCGTCTCCGCCGCCACCGCCGTCAAAGACGCGCCGTTTGGGGTGCTGGCGGGCGTTTCGGGCGCGGCGGCCTTCGCGTTCACGGCCTTCGCGTTCACGATCCGCGCGTTCAGGTGATCGGCGACGGCCACCGGGACGGCCGCCTCTGAGGGCAAGGCGGCCTGGCCGCTGATCTTCGCATTCAGGAAGTCGGCCACGGCG
>JAYTRQ010000685.1:0-9667 GCA_043746125.1 Armatimonadota bacterium
AAGGGCTTCAGAGAGCAGAGAAGGGCTTTGGAATAGGATGGGGGGAAGGACAAGCGGCCCCGGCCTCCCGACCAACGGTCCCGGCCTCGGCCCTCTTTATCCGATGACTTTATCCGAAGTCCTTCACTCTTTGTCCGAAGCCCTTCTCTGCTCTCTGAAGCCCTTCCCTCCGAGGGAAGGGACAGACCCGGAACGAACGTGAACGGGTCAGGGATAGGATCCGAACGGGTCAGGGATAGGATCCGAACGGGACAGGGAGAAGATCCGGCTCCCAAGAATTTGGGCGAGGGCAAAGAACTGCCATGCCGGAAGGATTCCGGCTAGGACGGCGCGAACTAGCAAGGACGTACAAGCCTAGGAGTCCACCCATGCCTACCCGCGAAATCAGCCGCTCTGACTGGAAAACCTACCTCGACGACTTCAGCCGCACCCGGCAAGGGGAACTGGTGACGGTCGAGTTGATCTTCAACCCGCAGGCCGACCCTAACTTCGCCGTGCGGAAGCAGCCGCTGGTCGGCCTTACTTATGAGGAAAAGGGTGGCGAGCCGGTCACCATTGAGATCACCGTGGGCGGCGAGCAGGGCCATTCGGAGACCCACACCATCACAAGCCCCATCCATCTGTACCACAAAAACGCGGCGGGGCTAATCAGCGTCGAGGTCAACGAAGACGAGATCCTAGAGTTCACGTCTACGGATGAGCCGCGTATCACGTTCCTACGCTTCGAGCGGCCTGAGTAGGCGCAGCGTGAGCAGGAAAGGAACCCAAAGATGAGTTGTTCCCGCTGTGGTTACGCGCTGACGGCCCAGGACCAGGTCTGCCCGCGCTGCGGCCAGCCCGTCGGGGCACCCCCACCGATGCCCGGTGGCTATCCGCCGCCGCAGTACCCTCCGCAGGGTGGCTCCCAATACGGTGGCTATCCCTCACTGTCGCAATATCCCCCACCGTCACAGTATCCGCCTCAGGGCGCGTATGGAGCGCCTCCGGGGTACGGGGCGCCGGGCTACTACCCGCAGGGCTACCCGACCAACGTCAGCGGCAGCCTGATCCTGGTGTTCGGCATCCTGAGCATCGTGCTGTCCTTCTTGTGTCCGATTTTCGGCGTGTTCGGCGTCGCGGCCATCCTCATGGGCAACAACGCTGTCGCGTCCATTGACCGCGGGGAGGCCGACCCGGCCCAGCGCGGCTCGGCGAATGCGGGCAGGATCTGCGGCATCGTTGGCACCATCTTCCTAGCCCTGTCTCTGCTGCTCGTGATTATCGCCGTCGCAAGTCCCGAGTTCCGCAAAGGCTTCTCGTCCAGCTTCAACAAAGGCCAGAGCCACTCCCCTCCAGATACGACGCCCACAGACACGACTCCGCCCGACACGTCGTCCCCGGCCAACCCGTAAGCCTATGACAAACGTATCGCGCCTAACCCTCTCATGCCTCCTGGTCCTGCTTGTCTTATCGGGTGGAGCACTCTGCTCCACCCCGGCGGCGATATCCCCCGCAGACGCACTTTTCGCGCAGGCGCAGTTTGGGCTGGCCCGCAAAGCCTATGCCGGCGACGAGGTGAACGCGCCGAATGACCCGGCTCCTCGGGTGGGCCTGATCCGCACCCTCCTGAGGATGGACCATTGGGACGACGCCTTGATCGAGGCGAAAGCCTTCGCCGCGAAGTTCCCACAGAACGCCGACACGCACGGCCTCCTGTCCCTCGCCCTGATCCGCGCGGGCTGGCAGGAGCCTTACGCGGACGAGGCGAAGCAGTCGCTCGCGCTGGACACGAACGACTACTGGGGCCTGGTGGCCTCGGGTCGGGCGGCGGACTGGGACGGCAGGACGGAAGACGCGCGGACGGCATTCCGCAAGGCCTCGGAGGTCCATCCTGAATGGCCCGATGCCTGGGGGGATATTCTCGTACTCGACGACAATGGGAATCTTACCAAAGAGATACTAGGAGTCGCGCAGACGTACCTCAAGCTGAACCCACACGGGCACCCGCACGATGAGATCGCGGAGGACACCAGAGAGATGCTTGTCCACGTGCCAGAGTTTCAAGCGGCCTTCCGCACGGACCCACCCTATCAGCACGCAGGAGTGCTGGATGCCGACGCAGCACGCGGCTCTGCCCAGACTCCCAGCCTAACCGTGGAATTCCTCGGCGACTACGCCGTGTTCCCAGTGACGATTAACAGCATCCCCTTCCGCCTGCTGTTCGATACAGGAGGGGGCAGCGACATCCTATTGAACTGGAACGCCGCGAAACGCCTGCACCTGCCCGTCATTGCTCATTCTTACGTCCGAGGCGTTTCCGGCAAAGAGAAGTCAGACACTCTCAAGGCACAGACGATGACGCTCGCCGGGCTGACGTACAAGTCCATTAAGATCGAGACAGCCGGGGCGCTCGAGGACACCGGCGACGGCATTCTGGGCGGCGACATCCTCCAAAACTCAGTCGTGACGCTGGATTTCGAGAAGCGCACCGCGACACTCGCCCAGGGGTCGGCGGCGCAAGCCCCTCAAATACTTCCGGGTGACGGAAGTATTTCTCTCCCGTTTCACTTCTACCACGGGGACCTTTATCTGCCGCTGTCGCTGAACGGCGTGCCGGTCTGGGCGCTTGTGGATACGGGGGCCATCATCACGACCCTGTCTCTGCGTTTGGCACAACAGCAACTCAAAGACGTGCCGAAAGAGGACGTCTGGCGGGGCTCTTACAGCGGGAGGCATGGTATTGGTAGCACAGACCAGAAGATGGAGTACGTAGCCTCGCGGGACGAGTCTCAGATCACGCTGAGTCAGACGCCTCCAGTCTCCATCCCGACACAGACTCTCGGCACGTCGGACGCGGACCGACAGGTCAGCCCATCGTCGGGCTGCGACTTCGAGGTCAGCCTATGGCTGGGCATGTCCAGCCTGACCTATGCCCATCGCCTGACCTTCGACTACCCACGCCGCCTGCTGACCTTCGAGTACAAGATCCCGGATGACACGCTAAAGCCAAAAAAGAAGTGACGACGCTCATCCAATGCGTCCCAAACTTTAGCGAAGGGCGGCGTGCTGACGTCCTAGAGGCCATCGCGGACGCCGTGCGGCAGACGCCCGGCGTCCGGCTGGCCGATTGGAGCGCGGACCCGGACCACAACCGGATGGTGGTCACTTTCGTCGGCCCGCCCGGCGGGGTCTGTGACGCCGCCCTCGCCGCCGCGACTGTGGCCGTCACGCGAATAGACATAGGCGCACACCAGGGCGTCCATCCCCGGATGGGCGCCCTGGACGTGCTGCCGTTCGTGCCTTTGCGGGGCCTGTCGCTGGCAGACTGCGCCGAGTTGGCCCAGGGCGTCGGGCGGGAACTCGCCGCCCGCCACGGCCTGCCGGTCTTTCTCTACGAGGCCGCGTCCGCCGAGGGCTTGAGCCTGCCCTTCGTCCGCAAAAACGCCTTCGGCGGTCTCCATCCAGATTACGGCCCGGACCGCCCCCACCCCACGGCAGGCGCGTCCGTCGTCGGCGCCCGGCTTCCCCTGATCGCCTACAACGTCAACCTGGCCGCGCCTGCCCCCTTCGCCGCCCGTGCCATCGCCCGCGAGGTGCGGGCCTGGCCCGGCATCCGCGCCTTGGGGCTAACACTGCCCTCGCGCGGGCTGACGCAGGTTTCGATGAACCTGACGCGCCCCGCCGAGACGCCCCTGCTGGCCGTCTTCCAGTTCATCGAGCGGCGGGCACGGGAACTCGGAACATCCGTCGTGGAGAGCGAAGTCATCGGCGCTCTTCCCGGCTACACCGCCTTCGGCGTGCTGGCCGACGCGCTTCAAGCACCCGGCCTGAAGCCGGGACAAACGCTGTGGGAGACCTGGGGAGGCCCTGACTAGTGCCGTGCCGACCGCATCAGCCGTTGGAGCCAGGCGGCGGCTTCGTCCGGCCACTCGTGGACCGGCTTTTCTTTGGGCGCACGCAGCCCGTATCCATGACCGCCGACGGCGTAAAAGGCACTCCGAGCCGGGACACCGACCGCCTCCAGGGCCGAGGCGTATTCGGGCGCGTCGAGAAAAGAGTCGTCCATCGTCTGCATCAGAAACGTGGGCGGCATACCCGCGTGCGGCTTCACTTCGGGAGCAATCCGGCCCGCTCCGTCCAGCAGATAAGCGGGGTAGAGGAGCAGGGTAAAGTCGGGCCGGTCATCGGCTCGGTCCACTGTGTCTATCGGGGTGTAAGCCCGCGTCGGAGAGCCGACCGAAAGCCGGGCCGCCAGGTGGCCGCCCGCCGAGAAGCCCAAGACACCCAGCCTGTGCGGGTCAATCCCAAAGGTCTGTGATCGGGCACGCAGCAACGACAGGGCACGCTGGCCGTCCCCCAAGGCGGCCTCGCGCTTGTCCGGGACGCGGTATTCCAGCACGGCGGCTGTGATCCCCAGTCCGTTCAGCCACCGGGCGATCTCCGTCCCTTCCAGGTCCAGCGCGAGAATGGAATAGCCGCCGCCGGGGCAGACCATCACGGCCGGATGCAGCCCGGTGCCGGGGGCGGGAAAGATGAGCAACTGCGGACGAGTGACGTCGGACACCCTCAGGACATCGCCGCTCTTCTCCATCTTGCCGACGTCGCGCGTCGTCTCGCCAGGAGCGAGATCTGGCCACACGTCGAGCAGGATGACCGTGGTCGTGGCGGCGGGAGCCGCCACGCCCCGTATGCTGGTCATCGCCAGAACGGGGAGCAGCCAGAGTGCGCCCAAAAAAGACAGCCTGCCTGTGCGTCGTCTCATTCCGGCCACTGTATAGGGAGCGCCTCGGGCCGGACGCCTTTGCTCTCCATCAGATAATGGCGGCCCTGTTCCGAGGCGTCCAGAAAGCCGTGCATGGCGTCCAGCACGTGGTAGGTCAGCTCGCCGCTGGCCCGGTGCGGGCGGCCCTCGGCAATAGCATAGGCCATGTCGGCGACGCCCAGGCCTCGGCTGTTCTCTGCGTAGCCGTGGGTCAACGGCACTTCTTCCCACTTGCCCTCACGCCACAGCTTGACCACGCCCCCAAAGTAGTTGGGGTCCGGCGCGGAGATCGAGCCTTCCGAGCCGTGAATCTCTATCGGGGGCAGGTTGTGTGCCCAGACGTCGAAGCTCGTGATGATGGTCGCGACCGCCCCGCTCGCGAAATCCAGCACGCCCGCGATGTGGGTCGGCGTCTCCACGACGATCGTCTGGCCCGACAGCGGCTGGCTAGTGATGAGCCGCTCCGGGAACGACATCTGGGCGGACCCGGTCAGACGCCGGATCGGGCCGAGCAGGGAGATCAGGGCGGTGAGGTAATACGGCCCCATGTCGAACATCGGGCCGCCACCCGGCTTGAAGAAGAACTCCGGGTTCGGGTGCCAGGTCTCGACGCCCCGGCCCTGCATGAACGCGGTGGCGGCGATGGGCTGGCCGATGGCTCCGTCATCAATCAACTTGCGGCAGGTCTGGTAGCCCGCGCCCAGAAACGTGTCCGGGGCGCCGCCGATCCGCAGGCCTCGGTCGTGGGCCGTCTGGAGCAGGTCGCGGCCCTGATCGCGGGTCAGTGACAGCGGCTTCTCGACGTAGGCGTGCTTTCCAGCTTCCAGCGTGGCCTTGCAGACGTCATAGTGTGCGCCAGGCACGGTCAGGTTGATGACGATCTCGACTTCGGAGTCGGCCAGAAGTTGGTCCACCGACAGGGCGCGTGGGATGGCGTGTTCCGTGGCCTTGGCTTTAGCGCGGTCTAGGTCCAGGTCGGACACGGCGACGATGTCCAGGGCGTCGAACTTCTTGCCGGCTTCGAGATAGGCGTTACTGATATTGCCGCAGCCGACGATGCCGACTTTCATGGGTGTGGTCATAGAGGGTCCTTCTTCGGGGTTGTTTGTGTGGCGGTTCGACGGGGACAGGGGAAGTTCCTCCCCGAGCGTGGCTCAAGGGTGAGTGGAAAGGAAGCGGCGAGCCTCGGCCGCGCGGCGGGGATTGCCGCAGGCGGCGACGCGCTGCCCTTCCGCGTGGGCGTGTTCCGGCTGACCGTCGTGGTAGAGGGCCAGGCCCGAGTTCAGACGCGCGATGGAGTCCTCGGGATTGAGCCGGAGGGCCTGCCCGTAGCAAGCGATGGCTTCGGCGTAGCGGCGTTCGCGGTGCAGGACCAGGCCAGAGTTGTTGTAAGCGGTGGCGAGGTTGGGGTTGAGCGAGAATGAGCTGATGCTACGTCCTTGATACTCCGGCAGCAGGTAGAGCTCGCCTAAGACGTGGTGATCCTCTTTTTTGACAACGCCCATTGTGCCAATGTCACAGCTCTTGTAGCGGATGAGGAAAAGCTTACTGGCTGCAAAGGTACTATCGTGGAAGTCTCGTTGGACCATTTCGTCTCAGCCCCACGTCTGTGCGGCCACAGGACCGAGTGCGGCTTTTTTGACCTGGTCGCAGAACTCCCCGTCTTCTTCGGAGGCCGGGGACAGCCAAACCGAGGTTAGGTCCAGCACCCCGCCCAAATCGGGTTTTGGGTCGCTGTCACGGGCCAAGAGGCGCTCCCGACGTCTCCGGGCTTCGTCCATCGCCTGGTTCATAATCGCCTGCGAGTCCTCGCCCGGTTCGGCAAAAGCGAGGAGGCGTGTCACTGGACCGACATCCAACTCGAAGGTCGTCATCGGAGTCCTCCCCTAGCGTCCATCGGTTTCCCACAGTATGCCATCTTCGAGCGCGTCTCGGGAAATGCCACGTGCTATAATAGGCGCATGACACTCTTGCTGCACAACACGCTTACGCGCCGGAAGGAAGCCTTCACGCCCGCCGACGGAAAGACCGTGCGGATGTACTGCTGCGGGCCGACCGTCTACAACTACGCCCACATCGGCAACCTGCGGACGTACATTTTTGAGGACCTACTGCACCGGACGCTTAACCTGAACGGGTGGGGCGTGGACCACGTGATGAACGTCACCGACGTCGGCCACATGACGTCGGACTCGGACACGGGGGACGACAAGATGCAGAAGGCGGCGGAGCGGGAGAAGAAGTCGCCCTGGGACATCGCCCGCTTCTACGAGGAAGCGTTCTTCCGGGACTGCGCCCGGCTGAACGTCATCAAGCCCAACGTCGCGCCCCGCGCGACGGAACATGTGGAGGGCATGGTCCGGCTAATCCAGACTCTGGAGTCCCGAGGGTTCACCTACGAGACGCCCGAAGGCGTCTACTTCGACACGGCCAAAAACGCCGACTACGGCAAGTTGGCCGGGCTGAACCTGGCCGCCCAGCGGGAGGGGGCGCGGGAAGACGTCAACGTGGACGCAGGCAAGAAGCATCCGGCCGACTTCATTCTGTGGTTCACGAACAAGCCGACACACGTGATGAAGTGGCCTTCGCCGTGGGGCGAGGGGTATCCCGGCTGGCATATCGAGTGCTCGGCGATGGCAATGCAGTATCTGGGCGAGACACTGGACATCCACTGCGGCGGCATTGACCACATCCCCGTGCATAACACCAACGAAATCGCACAGTCCGAGTGCGCCACGGGGCATGTGTTCGCCCACTTCTGGATTCACGGCGCGTTCCTGAACGTCGTGTCGCCGAACGCAGAGGCGGGAGGCGGGAAGATGTCCAAGTCGGGCGAAAACTTCCTGACCGTCCAGCGGCTGATTGACCGGGGCTACGACCCGCTCGCCTACCGCTACCTCTGCCTGACGGCCCATTACCGGTCGGAACTAGCCTTCAACGTTGAGACCTGGGAGTCCCTCTCAGCGGCGACAAAAGCGCTGGGGAAGATTTACGAACTGAAGGCCCGCATCGGCGAGGACGACGGCCTGTCCGATCAGGACTACGCGCAGGCGCGGGAGACGGTTCTGGAGGCCATCAACGACGACCTGAACCTGCCCCGCGCCGTCGCCGCGCTGCACGAGGCCAAGTCCTATCGCCTGTGGCGCGAGTTCGACTCGGTGCTGGGCCTGGACATCGAAACCCGGTCACGCGGCGTACTCTCGACGGTGGGGGGTGACGCGGACGATCTGCCCTGGGACGTGCTGGCCTTGAAGCAAGCACGGGACGACGCCCGAAAGGCCAAGGACTTCGCCCACTCGGACGCCCTGCGGGCGGAGATCGAGGGCCTGGGGTACACGGTAGGGGACTCGCCACAGGGAACGGTGGTCAAGAAAAATCTGCTGTAGCTTAATCAGGGAGGGCGCACCTGCGTGTGCGCCCTCCCTGTTCTGTCCTCCCCCTTCTGGTTTTCTCAGGGCTTGATCTCGTAGTCCTGCAGCAGCTTTTCGGTCTTGGCATTGGTCAGACGCTTGATGAGCTTCTGCGCCTCGTGGTCGTCGCGCATGGTCTTGGTCAGCACGATGGTAGAACTGACCGTGAAGAACAGGCCCATGCCGAGGAAGCCGCGAATCCAGATGCTATCGGGGAGTTCCTAGACGCCGACGCTCATCAGGGCGAGCGAGATAACGAACGAGATCTGCACGAAGAAGCGCCAAGCGGGGCTGTCTTGCTGAAGCTGCGGGTTGTCCATGATGGCTCTCCTTCCACTTTGAGGGGTCAAAGGCGGCGGTACGATACTTCCAGGCCCAGGCCGAGCGGGACGGTAACGGTGTCATACCGGCCGTCGGCGCGGATCATGCCTACATAGCCTTGCAAGTCGTCGGCATGGGAGAGCAGGTTGTCGGCGACGACGAGGCCGCCGGGCCGGACTTGGTCTTTGAAGCGGTCCCAGGCGGCTTCGTAAAGCTCTTTCTCAGGGTCCAGGAAGACCAGGTCCCAAGGGCCGGGAAGTGTGGGGAGGAGATCCAGCGCATCCCCCAAGTGCTGAGTGACGTACTCGGAGAGGCCGCCCTGCGCGAGGTTCGCCTGGGCGGCCTCATACTTGGCGGGCAGAAGCTCCAGCGTCGTGACATGGCCGCCGGTCTCCTGCGCGACCAGGGCCAAATGGACGGTGGAGAAGCCGACGGACGTTCCGATCTCCAGAATGGCCTTTGCATTGGCAGCCCGCGCCAGCAGGTGCAGGAACCCGGCGGCGTCGGGGTGCAGGGACCGGGGCCGGAGCCACTTGTCTTCGGTCGTCTCCCGCGCCCGAGCGTCGTCCGCCCGCATCTTGGCCAGCAGTTCGGCCACTCGTTCCGTTGTCTGCATCGCAAACCTCCTCGTCCAATGTGACGTCTCACGCTCAGTATACCGTAGAGGCGTACAAAAAGAAATCGCCCTGCCTCTACGGCAGAGCGATTCGAGCGTTGGTCTTAAGAGGGAAGAAGCTCAGTAAGCCCCGCGCCCGGTCAGCACGGCGGGAACGGTGCGGGCCAGGATGACCAGGTTCAGCCACAGCGACTGGCGGTTAATGTACTCGAGGTCCAAGGCCATGGACTGCTCGAAACTGAGGTTGGCCCGCCCCGAGACCTGCCACAGACCGGTCAGCCCGGGCACTGCATCCAGTCGGTGGCACTGTTCCGGGGTGTACAAGGCGACTTCGCGGGGGAGGGCAGGCCGGGGGCCGACCAGGGACATCTCGCCACGCAGGATGTTCAGGATCTGCGGGACCTCGTCCAGCGAGCAGCGGCGCAGGACGCGGCCGACGCGGGTGACGCGCGGGTCGCGGCGCATCTTGAAGACCGGCCCAGTGCGCTCGTTGGCTCCGAGCAGCCCTTCCAGCCTCTGCTCAGCGTCCGAGTACATGGAGCGGAACTTGAAGACGGGGAACTCCCGGCCGTGCCGGCC
>JAYTRQ010000686.1:0-3112 GCA_043746125.1 Armatimonadota bacterium
ACCCGCTTCAGGATTGACCAGAATCAGCTCAATGCCGCGCTCATCCATCAGTTTGCCGAAGCGGGCGCGGATGCGTTCCAAGCGCTCATCACTCATGTCAGTGACCACGATGGTCTTGGGCGGCGAGTCCAGCATGACGGCCCGCTGCAAGTGCATCTGCCCCATCGGGCCACCTGCGCCGACGAACCAGACCTTGCCACCGGGCTTGATCTCAGAGCGCGTGTTGCGGGTGTAGGACTCCCGTGGGTCGGGACCGCTGATGAACAGGTGCTGCTCGTAATGCACCCGCCCCACGTCTACGGGAACCGCACCCGGTGCTGGCTGATCCGTGACGAGGTTCAGGATGCCGCGCAGCCCCAATGTCCTCATCAGGCCCACCAGTGTCTGCGGGTCCGGGCTGCCGAACACGACGACGTCGTCAAAGCCTTCTCCGTCCGTCTCGTCCTGTCGGAGCTTGGCGAAATCTGCGGTCAACTCCGCCGTGACGATTGATGCGGGCTGATGGCCCGGCCCAATCAGCGTGTCCACGCTACTGCCAACGGCCAGCGTCCGCCCGCCGTCTAGAAGGCCCGTGCGGTAGGGGTACTCGTAAGCCGCTACGACGCAGGCCCACGGTTCGACCAATGCCGACTCGACGTACCCGGTGTCGTCTTTGATGGGGATCAGATAACATCCCTCGTCGCCATTTAGCACCTCTTTGGTCACGATGCCATACTGGGCCATGCCCCCGTCAAGCTGATAGCCGTAGGCGGTGCCGAGGCCCTTGTAGTAGACGTCGGCCTGGATAATAAATCGCTGGCCGACATGGAACTGCTCTGCAAGTTCCTCTCCCACCCCAACGACCGTCAGGGCAACCTCATGCCCCATGACGACCGGCTCGGCCGTCATGTCCCGCCCCTGCAATCGTGGGTGCTCCGGTCCCAAGTTGATGATCTTGATGTCCGAGAAGCAGATGCCGCAGGCGTCGTGACGTACCAGCAGTTCCCCTGGCCCGAACTGGGGCAGGCTAACCGTAACCTCGCGCAAGGCATCCAAGCCCGCCCCCGTCAGGTGCCAGCGTTTGATGGTCAGGGGCGGCGGCTCCGTCGCTTCCCGGTAGTGTTCTAGTATCTGCGTCATGGTCTGGTCTCCAAATCGTTTGGTCTGGTCAAGAGTGCGAATGGTATTGGGTTCGGCATGGGCAGGTCGTTTTCCTGCTGAGGGGAATTTCCCCAATCCCACAAAAAAGCCGGGCGCACGATGCACCCGGCCTCTCCCGTTTCCTTACTCTTCCTCTTCTCCTACCCCTTGCTCTCTTCCTCTTCCAGGAACCGCTCGGCGTCCATCGCCGCCTGACAGCCCGAACCCGCCGCCGTGATGGCCTGCTTATACGACGTATCCTGCACGTCACCCGCCGCGAAGACGCCCGGCACGCTCGTCAGCGGACGGCCCGGCGTGGTCACAATGTATCCCTGCGAGTCCATCGCCAGCTTCCCCTCAAACAGCTTGGTGTTCGGCGTGTGGCCGATGGCGATGAAGACGCCGCTGGTCGGATAAAAGCTGTCCTCATTCGTCTTCAAGTTGTGCAGGGTCAGCCCCGTTACTTTGCCCGCCGCCGGATCGTTGATTTCTTTGACGGCGCTGTTCCAGATGAACTCGATCTTGGGGTTATCCTGGGCGCGCTTCTGCATGATTTGAGACGCCCGCAGGGTGTCGCGCCGGTGAACGATCGTGACCTTGGAGGCCATGCGCGTGAGGTAATTAGCCTCTTCCAAAGCCGTATCACCGCCACCGATGACTACCACCTCTTTGTCTCGGAAGAAGAAGCCGTCGCAGGTCGCGCAGGCCGAAACGCCTTTACCGTACAGGGCCATTTCGGAGGGGAGGCCCAGCCACTTGGCGGATGCGCCCGTGGTCACGATGATGGTCTTGGCCCAGAACTCCTGCTCGCCGTCGGTCTTGATGTGGAATGGACGCTGGGAGAAGTCCACATCACTGACGTTCTCGGTCAGGAACTCGGCCCCGACACGGGCGGCCTGCTGGCGCATCTGGTCCATCAGTTCCGGCCCCATGATGCCGTGTGCAAAGCCGGGGAAGTTTTCCACATCCGACGTGATCATAAGCTGCCCACCAGGCAGGTTCGGGGCGCCACCCTCAATGATGAGTGGGTTCAAGTTGGCCCGCGCGGCGTAGATGGCCGCCGTCAGCCCGGCTGGGCCGGAGCCGACGATAATGACGTTGCGCGGATCGATGGCGTTCGTAGTGGTCAAGGGATGCCTCTCGTCTATTTCTGATTGCTCGGTATTCTAGCACATGCTGTACATGTTTAACAGATTGGCGAGCGGGCCGGTTCCCTTGACACTCTCCGGCCGTGTGTGCTATGGTATCGCCTTATGACCACCGCCGCCCCCACTGCCGCCCGCAACGGGCGACGCCTGGCCGCCGTCGCCCTGCTGACCCTGCTGCCATGGCCAGCCGTCTGGCTGGGGATGTACCGGCTGGACTCGCTTGCCTGGACGTTCGTCTTCTACCACGGATGCTGCCTGCTGCCCGCCGCGATCTGGGGGCGTCGCCTGTGGCGTGGGGCGCTGCGCTGGCCGAACCTGCGACAGTGGACGTGCCTGATCGCGGCCCTGATCGTGGTCGTACCGCTGTCCCTGTTCCTGTACTCAGAGCTAGGCCGAACGATTCTAAGCGCGCACGATCTCACCTCCGTGGTCACGCGCCGGGGCTTTCGGGCGGCCGAGTTCCTGCCCGTCGGCATCTACTTCGTGGCCGTGAACGCGACGCTGGAAGAGCTATTCTGGCGCGGCGTCGTCTTGAACGAGCTTCGTGGGACAAGCGAGGCAGTCTGGACCGTAGGTGCGGTCTGGACGGCCTTCGCCTTCGCCGCCTGGCATTATCTCGTACTGCGCCTTCTGCTGCGGCCCGGTTGGGCGGAGGCGACGGTGGTGGCGATTGTCCTGGCCGGCGTCTTCTTCGCCTGGCTCTACCGACAGACAAAGTCCATCATCGTGCCCATCCTGTGGCACGGACTGATCTTCGATTTGGGGCTGATCGTCGTCTTCGGGGCGGTGCTGAAGGCAGCCCATTAGGATAAAGGAGGCCGGTGAGCGTGGAACTTAGAGAGACG
>JAYTRQ010000687.1:0-3103 GCA_043746125.1 Armatimonadota bacterium
CAGAGAGGGCATCGCATCAGTCACTGTGACATCAGACATGCTTGTTCCTCCTGTGTGACTTTCTGGTGAAAGTGGCTGCGCCAGAGCCGGTCTACCAAACGGTCGGCGACCGCGCCGAAGTAGAACCCGTGCAGCGCGTGGACGTGGAAAGCCCGACCAGGGCGCGTCCGCATCAGGGCCGGCAGGAGCGGGTAAAGGACGCAGAGCGCCGTCAGGGCCACGACAGGCAGCAGGGCTGAAGCCCAGGCCAGTGGGCTCCCCGAAGCCTGCCGGAGGCCGGAGGCTGGAGCCAGGAACACGGGGGCGAAAAAGGCGTTCGCGCCCCCATAAACGGCACCGGCCAGGAAGGAAAGGAGGAGGCTCGCCGTGACCGCACTCGCAAACGCCCGCGCGTTCTGCCCGCGGCCTGGCGGCGCGGCGCGGAAGCAGGCCACCCAGACCTGTCCCAGAGACAGGGCCAGGATCAAAGACAGCCCGCACTCAGAGGGCGAGCGCAGAAGGTTCAGCCCAGCCCAGCGGCCCGCCCCGGCCACGCAGGCGAGGCCCACCCCACTCCCCAGAGCGAAGAGGAGCAATGTGCGCCGTGGCGAGAGGGACGCTGACGCCGCACGGACCGGCACGTCGCCGGTGCGGAGAAAGCTCCACGCCTTGTAGAACCCGTGTCCCACGATGTGCAGGGCCGCTGCTGGGAAGGCCGCCATACCGCACTCGGCCATCATGAATCCCATCTGGCTGACGGTGGACCAGGCCAGAGTCCGCTTGACGTTCGGTTGCGCCCACATCGCCAGCAGTCCCAGGCAAGCCGTGGCCGTCCCGAACAGAGCCAGAACGAACAGGGCGGCGGGGACGCGCACGAGCAGCGGCGCAAAACGCAGCACGAGTGCGCCCCCGGCGTTGATGATCCCCGCGTGCATGAGGGCGGATACGGGCGTCGGGGCCTCCATCGTTTCCGGCAGCCAGCTATGGAAGGGGAACTGGGCCGACTTGGTCAGCGCCGCCGCCACGACGAGCAGAGCCACGAGGGCGGTGAGGGGGCCGCCGTCCTGTGAGGATGACGCCAGAAACGTCCGCACGTCCCAGGTCCCCCAGTGACCGCCGATAAGGCAGACCGCCGACAGCAGGGCGACGTCCCCCAGGCGGCTGATCAGGAACTTCTTGCGGGCCGGGCGCAGCGCCTCTGGTCGGTCCTGGTAGTAGAGCAGGAGTTGATGCAGGCCGAGACTGACCACCAGCCAGGCGAAGAACAGTAGCCAGAGGCTGGTGGACAGCATTAGGAGATAGGCCGCGACAACGGTGCCGAAGAGCCACCAGAGGAATCGCGCCTGCCCTGGCTCGCCGTCCAGGTAGCGCAGCGAGAACCGGAACGTGACAGCCCCGACCGTGGCGACGAGGAACGTGAGTAGCGCACTCAGGCGATCCACGATCAGACCCCAACCGAAAAGAGGATGGGGGGAGACCGCCTGCCAGAGCAGCGCCGCCATCGAACCTACGGCGGCGGCCAGCAGAACGGCCAGCAGCATGTACTCTCCCAGCCCTACGCGCTCCCTCACGGTGATCCCCGGACCCGGAACGGCGAAGCGGACCGAGGGGGCGTTAGTTGTGACTAGCGACACATGTGTTCTCCTTGTTTGTCTTTCCTGACTTGTTTCTTGGCGCCGTCGTTGACGGGAAGACTCATCAGGCTGTATAATAGGTATTATGACGTGTAAATAAATACACGTCAATAGTTTCATGTATTTATTTTCGTGTTTTTAGGATCATTCTCATGCCAAGCCCCGCAGGAAGCTGGACGTTCCTCACCAACCATAGCCATGTCCTGATCTGCCTCGCAAGAGACCCAGAGACGCGGATCAGGGACCTGGCCGACGCGGTGGGCATCACGGAGCGTGCGGTGCAGCGCATCCTGGCGGAGTTGGAGCTGGGCGGAGCGATTACAAAGGTCAAGGAGGGCCGGCGCAATCACTACGCGGTGAATACAGGGTTACCGCTGAGGCATCCGGTGGAGGTGCACTGCCACGTAGCTGACATTCTTCAAATGGTCAAGCAACCTGAGCTGCGGACACCCTAACGGCCTGGTCCCTTCTCTGCACTCTCCCCCATCACCACCCCGTGCCGGCCGGTCAGAAGCGCCAGGATGCCGGGTGGCTCGGCTGACCGTCACGCAGCTGCACCCGGTCCAAAGGTGGCTTACAAATACCGGGTGTCTTGCCCCTCTGTCTCCTAGACTGCACTGGTCAGCACCGGCTACCCAAAGGGCGGCCGGCGAAGCCCACTAGCCAGGCACCTCCCCGTCCCTCGCTCCCCGCCCCTCGCTCCCCGCCCATTGACGCCTCCGTCCACTTCCGAAGCCCTTCCCTTCGAGGGAAGGGTGGCGAGCCTCAAGCGAGACGGGATAGGACTTCGAGCCAACCTTCCGAATATTCCTGCTCCCTCTGCGCCGCACGTGCCCTTGCCTGCGACGGCGACCGCCTCGCCACCCTGCACAAGAGCGGAGGCCGCAAAGAAGCCCAGAGAGAATGCCAGAACGAACCCGCGTTTGCGCCCACCTTCGCGACCAAAGCCACCGGCCCGCGCACACCCGGCGGCAGGGCTGTCGCCGCCCGGAATGCCACCACCCACGGCCTGTTCGCTCGTGACGTCGTCCTCCCCAGCCTCGGCGAAGCCCCCGAAGGGTATGCGGGTCTCGAACGGGAGTTCGCTGCGCATCTCGGCCCGCGTAACCTGCTCGAACGCCATTATGTCGAGAAGATCGCTGCCGCTAGTTGGCGGCTCCGCCGACTCCACCGCTGGCAGGCCCAACTCTTCGAGGACGAGACGCTGACCGAGGACGAGCGCCCGAACAAGCTGGACAAAGTCCTGCGACACGAGACGAACCTGCACCGGCAGATTGACACGGCCGTCAAGATGCTCAGTAAGGAGGTGCCTCACCTCTACAAAAGCCGCGCCCACGATCAGGCCCTGCTCGTGACGATGCAGACAGAAGTGGAGTGTCGGGAAAATAGGGGAAACGAGCGAGAGGTAGAATATGCCATCCGGGAGCGCCTGATCGAAACTGAGGAAGCCACGACCGCCCTGGACTACGCCCGTCTGAGGGCGCCGCAGC
>JAYTRQ010000688.1:0-3099 GCA_043746125.1 Armatimonadota bacterium
CCCAACCCGAATTGTGGTACAAGGACGTGTGATAAAATTATACACCACGGAATTTGAAGCTGAGTGCCAGGACAAGAAGCAACTCTGGTGGACGTTATATCAGGAGAAGGACGCCCGTTCCAATCCCGTGAAGCATCAGAAGATGCTCGACGCGCGGCTCGCCTACCAGAAGTGCCAGATGGATTATTTGACGCTCTTGACGACCCGCTAGAGGGGCCGTATAGGCGGGTAAGAAGGCCGGGCAGCCTTGGGTGCCTGCAACGGCGGTGCGACTCTGTCCGGGGCGCACAGAGTCACCGGGGGCATGGCACGGTCTGTGGACACGCCAAGGCTTGCTCCTATATACCTACTTATGACCAGCTTCGGCCACTCCTTCCAGCAACTTGCCCAAGCCCTCGCCAAAGGCGATGCCACCGAACACACCCACCGCCCCGCCCTCAAAACCCTGCTGGAAAGCCTCGCCCCCGGCGGCGTCGCCACTAACGAGCCGAAGCGGATCAAGCCCAGGGCGCCCTGTGGAACTTCGCCGGCGCCTCCGGCATCGTAAAGCACGGCCGCCCCGGCGCGGTGTACGAGGAGCTGCACGGCTACAAAGTGGACCGCGCCCTGCTGGACATCTTAACGGAGAGCCGGGCGGCGGGGTGACAGCGTGTGAGAAGAAGGGGTATAATTCCAGCGCGACAGGCGGGAGTCAGACACATGGAACGAGCCAGCTTTTCGGACATAGATAGAGATTTTGCGGCCCCGCCGTCGGGCTGCCGGGTCGTGCGCGCCGACGCCCTCTCGGCGCTCGGCGATGTCCCCGAAAAGACCTTCCGCTGCTGCGTCACCAGCCCGCCGTACTGGGGGCTTCGCGACTACGGCGACGAACACCAAATCGGCGCGGAGCCAAAGCTTGAGGATTACCTCAAGAACCTGCGCGCCATCTTCGCTGAGGTCCGCCGGACGCTCGCGGACGACGGCACGCTCTGGCTGAACGTCGGGGACGGCTACACGAGCGGGGGCCGGACCTGGCGCGACGCGGACAAGAAGAACAAGGGCCGGGCGATGAACTACCGCGCGCCGACACCCGACGGCTTGAAGCCCAAGGACCTCATTGGCGTCCCATGGCGCCTCGCGTTCGCCTTGCAGGACGAGGGCTGGTATCTGCGCTCGGACATCATCTGGCACAAACCGAACTGTCAGCCTGAAAGCGTCAAGGACAGGCCGACGCGCGCCCACGAATACCTGTTTTTGTTTTCCAAGTCCGAGAAGTATTATTACGACTACGAGGCGATCAAGGAGCCGACGGCCACGATGGGCCAAAAGGAAACGGGCCTGAAAAACCGGCGCTCCGTATGGTCCCTCAACACGGAAGTTTCCCCCGAAGCTCATCCCGCTGCCTTCCCGACAAAGCTCGTCGAGCCGTGTATCCTCGCCGGGTCGCAGCCGGGCGATACGGTTCTCGACCCCTTCTTCGGCTCCGGCACGGTCGGGCTTGTGGCCCGCCGAATGGACCGGAAGTTCTTCGGCGTGGAGTTGAGTGAAGAATACGCCTCAATCGCCCGGCGGCGACTGGGGTGGACTAAATAGGGGCCGCTTCCGGGGCGGGGGCGACCGTCGGGATGACCCAGGAGACGTGCCGGACGCAGAATTCTGTTTGCAGGCCCGCGACGGTGATCTTGCCGTCGCTTCCGTCCAGGCGGAGAGTGAAAGCAGGCCGTCCCTCTATGATGATTTTCGCGCTGCTGCCGCCTTGGGCGGTCCTGGGGCTGAAGTCAGAAGCCGTCAGAGCGGCGACGCGCCCCAGAACGTCACGCGGTATCTCCACGATCTCGTAAAGCAGCCGGGTCGCCGACATGTCCCGCGCCCGAAGCACGAGGATGCGGTCATACTGGCTGAGGTGGGCCGGGATGCGCCTCGCGGCTTCCCGCGCAAGGTCATCCAATATGGAGAACTGCTGTATCCAGCGCGCCTCGGTGAACTTGGAGATGGTGATACTCTCCGGGCGAATGCCTTTAGACGCTTCTGTCTTCAGCGAGAACTTCACTCCCTCGATCGTCACATCAACGCCGGAAAAGGTATCGCTGACGGTGATAACCCCCGCCTTGCCGTCCGCCGCACAGGCTCCCCTGAACGCATACTCAAACGCTTTCTTCGTCAGCTTCGCCTCGTTCGTGGCGTGGTGTATGAGGAGCCGGTTGCGGAAGTTGGCCGTGAAGCGGGGCGTGGCGAAATCGCTGTCCGGGTTGACGGTTTCCTCGACCTGACGCATCATCGTCCGGGCGATTTCCGTCAGCAGTTCCACTTGGATTGGGCTAAGGCGCGTCGCAACCGCGATGAGTTCCCGAAGGGCGGCGCGCTCCTCGGCCTCGTCGGGCGGTTGATTGTCTTGCAGCATTAGAGCGAATTTAACACAGATTCGTTCAAGAGTCAAGTCCCAAATCAGGGAAGGGCCGGGCGCGTCGCGCCCGGCCCTTCTTAAACACCCGTCAATGGTGAATGATGGCAACAATGCTGACGAACAGGGCACCTGCGGCAACAACAGTAGTGAGCCAAGTCAAGACAGTCACCTGCTTTGTATATTTCAGCATGACCTCTGTGGCTCTATCCTGACTCCTGAGAGCGATCTCTGCCCTCAGTTCCGAAAAAGAGTATCCCGCGCCTGGTGCCGCTTCTACGTTGCTGTCATGCAACGCGATGATCTCTTTATCGGACATCTTCTTGAACTCTCCGTATGAGTATGCCATGTTTAGCCTCCTTCCATGTTTGACACGGCAGGCGTCTGGAAGTTGCATACCTACAGTGGGTTCTACCAGGTGTCTAGCCGTGAGCCTTGTTCGGACAGCGCCTAGCCGGCGAAGCTCTGCAATTTGTAGCTTAGTAGACCATGCCATTCATGGCATGGTCTTGTTTCATAGCTTGGTGGTCAGCACAAAAGAGGGCCGGGCGCATCGCGCTCGGCCCTTCCTGTTGTCTTCCATCTCGGCGTCCGCCTCACGCGGCCATCTTCAGCCCCTTGACCGCCTGGGCTTCGTACTTGGGCTTGTAGTCCGGGCACTTGTAGCTCTTGGAATACTCTTTGGGGTTCTCGGCCTCGGCGACGTAGATCTGGGCGGA
>JAYTRQ010000689.1:0-9620 GCA_043746125.1 Armatimonadota bacterium
GGTGGACGGCGGCCAGGCCCTCGGCGTCCCGATGTGCTTCAAACAAGCCGACGGCCCGCATCAGGGGGAAGTAGGCGTTCTCCGGGTCTATGCGTTCTCCGGTCGCCGCGTCCTGGTCAAACGCCGTCAGGGCGGCAGGGGAGGAGGGAGGCTCAGGCTTGTACCCGTCCGGCATGGGGTGGCCCATCAAGTCTTCCACTCGGCTGAGTTTGACGTCCCCCCGCGTCTCGTGGCGCAGAATGTTGGTGTACAGCGAAGGCTCCTCCGGGAAGCGCACGGACAATGCCCGAAGCGCAACCAGAGTTTCCTGCGCCCCCGGTTTGCTGACGGCGTAAGCATATTGGGTCGCGTAATCATTCGGGTGCCGCTCGGCCACCCGGTGCATGAGTCGGGCGTCGTACACCTCGGACGTGAAATAGTTGTTGCCCGCGTCGGACGCCATTCCCAGTAGGGGAAGAGGGTGGTACAGATTCAGGCTAGTCAAAGCTTGGAGCCGGACAAGCCAGCGCGTCTGCGGGGCGGCGACAAGCGCAAGCAGGACTCCAATCGCCAGGCCCAGGAGGGCGAGGCGGCGGGTGCGGGTGAACATAAGAGGGTTCCTCAGACGATCAGGGTGACGCGCGGCGGAAGCTGCGCGTGCCGACGGGGTGCGGGCCGCCGGTCGGCCGGCGACTCAAGGGGAGTAGACGTCCAGGCCTGCGCCAGAGACGCGGCGGACAGGTTCGGTCGGTCCAACAGCGCGTCCAGCGAGGGTAGGGGCCGGGCGGCAAGGCTAGGGCCGATGGCGGCCTGCGGGGGCGCGGAGATGGGGGCTATCAGCGTCCAGTGCAGGAGAGCCAGCGTCAGGACGAGCGAGAACGATGCGCCCGCCAGCAGGGGCCGGGCCGGCTCCCAGAGGCGAATCCACCAAGGCCTCGCGTCGCCCAGACCGACGAGGACGCGGGCGTCGAAATCGGGAGAGGGTTCGGGCACGGGCAGGGCGCGGAGGGTCTCGCGTAGGATGTCATCGGAGTCACGCATGACGTCCACCTTCCTCCGCGTCAGCGGCCTCCCACATCTGTCGGAACTGGGCGCGGGCCGCGTGCAGGCGCGACCGGACCGTGCCGACGGGAATGTCCAGCGTCCGGGCGATCTCGTCGTATTCCATTCCCTCCATCTCGCGCAGAACCAGGGCGGCCCGCATTGGCGGCGACAGGCGGTCTAACAGAGAGCCGACCAGCAGGCGCGTGTCGGGGTCATCGGGCGGCGTCGGGGCAGGCGGGGCGGCTTCTTCCGGGGCTTCGCTCCCCCAGTGGGCGGACCGCTGCCGGTCCAGGCAGGTGCGGACGACGATCTTAAAGAACCACGCCGAAAAGTGGCCCTCACCGCTCAGCGACGGCAGTCGTCGGAACGCCTTCAGGAACGCCTCCTGGGCGACGTCCTCCGCCTCGCCGTCGCGCCGCAAGACGTGCGCGGCCAGCCGGACGGCCCGCGCCCGGTAGCGGGCCAGCAGCCAGCGGTAGGCGGCCTCGTCGCCCGCCTTCGCCCGCGCGACCCATAGCGCCTCCTCGCGGTCCTCGCGGGCCGGGCAGTCCACAGACATCAGCCGCAGGCTCAGTCCCAGGTCAATCGTCATTGTGTGTGCCGTCCTCCAAAGAGAAAGACGTGGTTGGGGGTTGAAAAGGTTCGGAGGAAGAGGAAAGAGACACGGACGACAAACGGCATCTGGAAGGATGCCCAGCGACATAACCCGTGTCGTGTCTATTATAGCGGAAGGCCTGTGGCGATGCAATGCCCTAAAAGGGTACAATTGCGACAGAGCGTTTCGCGCGGAGAGGGGACTAGTCGTGGACCTGGCGTATCGCCCGACGGGGGCTGCCGACATCGAGCCGTGTCTGTGCCTGGTGGAAGACGAATATTCGGACCATCCGGGCATGTTCCCACACACGGCGGGGGTGTACCGGCGTCTGCTGGCCGACGGGCGTCTGAACTCGATGGTCCTGGAAGACCGGTCGCGCCCGCCGGGACAACGCTTCGCCGCCTTTGGCCTGTCCGCCTTCGTCTCGCCGGAGTTCCTGGCGGACGTGGTGAGGGAGGCCCATCCCGACCCCGCCGCCCTGGTTGTGGCGCTGACGCAGCGTGGCCGGTCGCCCATCCTGAGTCTGGACGAGATTCGACGCGCCAACTCGGGCGCGGGCCTAAGCCTGCTCGTGCTGCACTACGCCGAGGACGTCCGCAGGCTGACGCCGGAAGTGCTCGAGGCTGTCCACCAGCGGCAGCCGGAGACGTTTCTGTACGTCCACGCGGGCTACCGCCTGCGCGAGATGGTCCGGGAAGTGCGCGACGCGCAGCACATCCGATCGCTGCAAGAGAGCGGCTTTTACGTCCGCTCTGAGTGCCCCGGCCGCTGGCTGATCGGCATCACGCGCGACGAGGCACGGGAGTATCCCGGCCGCTACGCCGCCGCTATCTTTCGCTATGCGCCGCCCTGCTTCTACTTCAAGCCGCACGAACAGGAACTGTTGCGCCGGGCCCTGCTGGACGAAACCGACGAGGAGATCGCCGCCGTGCTCAGCCTTTCCCTCTCCGCTGTCAAAAAGCGCTGGGCTGCTGTCTACGACCGTGCCGCCGCCGTCGCCCCCGCCTTGTTCTCCGATTCGCCGGTGGAGGAGCGCCCCGAAGCCCGGCGCGGTCAGGAGAAGCGTCGCCCCCTGCTGCGCTACCTGCGCCAGCACCCGGAAGAACTGCGCCCGGCGATGCCGCCCCCGCCCTGACCCTCAGTACCCCAGCGCCAGCCCGTCCACACGCGGATCGGAGCCGCCTAAGATTGCCCTCGTGTCCGGGTCCAGCACGAGGACCTGACTGGCGCACGACCCGGACCACGCCCCGCCGACTGTCAGCCGATGCCCGTGCTGTCGCAGTTCGTAGCAGGTGTCCAGGGGCAGACGGTCCTCCACGGCGATCTCCGCGCCGTCCGGCGGGACGTGCCACTTGGGGCTTTCAATGGCTTCCTGCGGGCCTCGCCCCCAGTCCACCATCTGTGTCACCACCTGAAGATTGGTCTGCACCTGGACGTCCGCGCCCGGCGTTCCGCCCACCGCCCACAGGGCGTCGCCCTTGAATACCATCCAGGTGTTGAGCGTGTGCAGGGTCTTTTTGCCCGGCGCGAGGACGTTGGGGCTTCTGGGGTCCAGGCTGAAGCCGGTCATACGGTTGTTCATCAAGACGCCCGTGCCCGGAACGACCACGCCGCTGCCAAACCCGTGGAAGACGGACTGTATCCACGAGACCGCGTTGCCCCGTGCGTCCAGGACGCAGAAGGAGGTCGTGTCCGACCCGCCATTGACGGTCGGCAGGCGGCCCGGCGAGTAGCGCGGCGCGGCCTGGGTTGGATTAATTCGCTGTCGCTGCCGGGTTGCGTAGTCTTTAGACAGTAGCACGTCCAGGGGCGTTTGGGGGACATCGCCGAGATAGGCCAATCGGTCCGAAAAGGCCAGTTTCTTCGCCTCCGCCATCAGGTGCACGGCCTCGGCCCCCTCCGGGTCCAGCGCCCCGAGATCAAACCCCTCCAGAATGTTGAGCATCTGGAGCAGCAGGCATCCCTGCGAGACCGGTGGCTGCTCTGTGACTGTGACACCCCGGTAGGCCGTCCGCAGTGGCTCCAAGACCTGTGACCTATGGCCCGCCAGATCCTCGCGCGTGAAGAACCCACTGTGTTCATCCGAGAACGACACCAGCTTCTCGGCGAACTCGCCCTCGTAGAACGCCGCTCGTCCGCCGTCCGTGATCTGGCGCAGGGTCCGGGCCAGGACCGGCTGGTAGAGGGTCGCGCCCGGCTGCAGCTCGTCGGGGACCAGCGACGCGCCCGACTCAGGGTACTCCTTCCACAGTCCGTCGTGCGTTTTCAGCAGGTCCACTTGCCAGGCCGGGAGTGCGTAGCCGTCCTCGGCCAGCGCGATGGCGGGCGCCAGCACTTCGGACGCCGTCATCGTGCCCCACGAGTTGAGGGCCGTCAGCCAGGCGTCCACGACACCCGGAACGGATGAGGCGCGGATGCCGCGCAGCGGGACCTCACCGCCCATCGCCTCTAGGGTCGCCCCGCTCGGGGCCGCACCGCTGCCGTTCAAGGCGGACAGCGTCCGCGCCTGGGCGTCCCAGATTTGAGCGAAGGCATCCCCGCCGAGATGGGAGTTATGTGGCTCCATGACGGCCAGGGCCGCGCCCATCGCCACGGCGGCGTCGGTCGCGTTGCCTCCCGCCCGCAGGATCTCGACGCCGATAAGCGATGCCAGCGGGTTGGCCGTGGCGACCATGCCCGTGCGGGCGGTACGGAGGGGTGTGCGCGTGTGGCTTCTCATGCTTTGGGTTCCCATGCAGATTTCAGGGTGTACTTGCCCCGGTTACGTGGTGTATTGACGGTGTAGGACAAGAGGGCGTCACCTGCCGGTGATACCCTCTTGCCGCCCTACTCGGTGGCCTTCTTTCTATTGTAGCAGAAGCACGGCTTCTCTGCCGCCGGATACGCAGAAACAGCCCCGTTATTGGTGGAGGCTATTACAATCCGTGGAGTACTATTGGCTACCTACTGCTTTCCGTGGTATACTGGCCACAAGTAAAACAAGAAGGCGTCACCTGCCGGTGACACCCCCTTGCCGTCATACGACGACTTCAGTCGCTGATGGACCGCCGCGATTGCTGATGGATCGCAGCGATAGTTTGAGCAAAGGCTCTGAACTCCAAGACCTTGCGCCAGTCGCCTTGTCGCATAGGATTGATTCTCCTTTCGACAAGATTAGAAGGTCGCCTTGCACGGCGGCCCTCTTTCTATTGTAGAAGACGCGCGACGACAATCTGCCGTGGGTTTACTCTCTGCCACGTCTCGCGCCCTCAGTCAGATTCGAATGCTTTGTGACCCTGTCAAAGCCATTCCGCATTTCCTCCAAGTAAACAGGATGAGTACACTCCAAATCGCTATGAGAGAGCGGCTTCCGAGAGGGACGTTCCGGCTTCTGCGGGCGTACTTGATCGTGGCGCTCCTTGCTTCGTCCTTCCTTCCCTCTCCCGCACGCGCTCAAGAAGGCGCGGCCATGCCACTCAGCGGGGGTAATTGGAGGATCGCGCCGCAGGACAAGAGCGTTGGGTCGGGCGAGCAGATGTCAACGCCTGGCTATCGTACCGACGCCTGGGTCCGCGCACAGGTGCCAGGGACCGTCTTTGGTTCCTACGTCGCCGCCGGGCTGGAGAAAGAGCCTACCTACGGCGATAACGTCTACAAGGTGGATAAGTCGAAGTATGACCGCGACTTCTGGTATGTGACCGAGTTCTCAGCGCCCGCGTACGACCGGGCCGGGAGGACGTGGCTCAACTTCGAGGGCGTCAATCGAGACGCGGACGTTTTCCTGAACGGCAGGCGGGTCGGTGGGATGCGCGGGTTCCTCCAGCGCGGTCGGTTCGACGTCACGGATTTAGTCCATGCCGGGGGGCAGAACGGGCTGGCGGTACTCGATCACGTCCCCGTTGGCGGCGGGAATGCTTCCAGCCCCTCGTTCATTTGCAGCATGGGATGGGACTGGATGCCCCGCGTCCCTGGGCTGAACTCCGGGATCTACAAAGACGTCTTTCTGAGCCATACTGGCGCAGTCTCTCTCATCGACCCGTGGGTGCGGACGCACCTGCCGACACTCTCCGAAGCCGATCTGTCGGTACAAGTTAGCCTGGAAAACCATTCCGCCACGGCTGCGATGGGCGTATTGACGGGGATGATCAGCCCCGGCGGCGTCACGTTCTCGCGGGCAGTGACGCTCGGGGCCGGCGAGACACGGGCGGTGACTCTGGACAGCCGGGCCGTCGCCGCGCTCCGGATCAGAAACCCGAAACTCTGGTGGCCCAACGGCTACGGGGACCCGAGTTTGTACTCCTGCCGTCTGGCCTTCCGGGTCGGCGCGACCGTCTCCGATGCCAAAACGGTCCGGTTCGGCATCCGCAAGTACACCTACGATATGGAGGGTGGCACTCTCCATTTCCACGTCAACGGCGTCCGCGTCTTCCCCAAAGGGGGGAACTGGGGGATGGCGGAGTTTATGCTGCGCTGCCACGCCAAAGACTATGAAACCCGCCTGCGGCTCCATCATGAGATGCACCTCAACATGATCCGCAACTGGATGGGTATGACGGCGGACGAGGCGTTCTACGACGCCTGCGATCGGTACGGCATAATGGTCTGGGATGAGTTCTGGCTTAACTCCGACGGCGGGCTGCCGGCGGACGTGAACGTCTACCGGGCCAATGCGGTCGAGAAGCTCAAACAGGTCCGAAACCACCCGTGCGTTGCCCTCTGGTGCGGGGAAAATGAAGGTGAGCCGCCCGCCCCGCTTAACGATTGGCTGCGGGCGGACGTCCGCCTTTATGACGGTGACGACCGGCGCTACCAGCCGAACTCACACGCGGGCGGCCTCAGTGGTAGCGGTCCGTGGAATAACCTGACCCGGAAACGATACTTCCTGGGCGGTTCTGACCTGGGGGGAGGGGGCAACTATGGAATGCGGAGCGAGATCGGCACGGCGACGGTCCCATCGTTCGAGACCCTGACAAAGTTCATGCCTCCGGCTGACCGGTGGCCCCGCGGCGCGATGTGGGGCCAGCACTTCCTGGGCCCCTCCGCTGGGAACGCCGGGCCGGACGGCTACAACGACGATATTGACGAGCGTTACGGGGAGGCCGGGAACGCCGAGGACTACTGCCGCAAGGCCCAACTACTCAACCTGGAGACTATGAAGGCGATTTACGAGGGCTGGCTGGACCACGCGAACACGGGCGCCTCCGGGGTGCTGATCTGGATGAGCCAGTCCGCTTATCCCGCACTGGTCTGGCAGACCTACGACTATTATTACGCCCCCACGGGGGCCTACTGGGGGGCGCGGGCGGCCTGCGAGCCGCTCCACGTCTACTGGAACGCCGCCAACGACCACATGCGAGTCGTCAACACGTCCCGCCAGGCCTACCCCGATCTTAAGGCTGAGGCCTGGCTCTACAACATGGACGGCTCCCAACGGATGCACGCCGCCGCCGCCGTCTCCTCTTCCCCTGGCACGGTCGCAGACTGCCTGATCCTGCACTACCCGGCCGGATTGTCGGCGACCCATTTCCTGAAACTTTGCCTCGGAAATCGGGCCGGCCAAGTCCTGTCCGAGAACTTCTACTGGCGCGGAACGAAGCATCAGCAGTACGCAGCACTGAATGACATGGCGCGAGTCAATCTCGCCGTCTCCTCCCGGCTGACGACGGCAAAGGGGAAAAGCGTTCTCCTGGCCGACGTCACCAATCCCGCCGCCTCGCACACAGTGGCCTTTGCGATTCGGGTCCGGGCGGTGAACTCCCAGTCCGGCGAGTCCGTCCTGCCGGCCTTTATCAGCGACGGCGACTTTTCGCTGGTTCCGGGCGAAACCAAGCGTGTCAGGATCGAGTTCGCCTGTGCAGACGCTGGGGCGGGAACGCCCCGGCTGGCGGTGGACTGCTGGAACAATGCCCCCAAGTTTCATCCCACTAGGGACACGAGCAACCTGGCGCTGCTCCGGCCGGTGACCGCGTCCTCGGCAGAACTCGGCGGGGACGGACCGGACGCCGCCGTGGACGGTGAGCAGGGGACCCGATGGTCCTCGGTCCAGGGCAGCGATCCGCAGTGGATTATGGTAGATTTGGGTAAGAGCGTTGCCGTCAACCGGGCTCAACTGTTCTGGGAGGCGGCCTACGCCAAGAGCTACCAACTCCAGGTCTCGGAGGACGCTATTCACTGGGTGGACGTTTACAAGACCACTACGGGACACGGAGGCGTTGATAACTTGACCGGCCTGAACGGGCATGGCCGGTACGTGCGGATGTATGGGACAGAGCGGGGCAGCCAGTGGGGCTATTCGCTGTACGAGTTGAAGGTCTACGGCTTGTGACAACCCCTTGCCCATAAAGGGGCAGGTTTTTTCAGCCAGCCGCCGCGACAGAAGAAAGCCCCCGCCGCTTCGGCAGGGGCTTTCCAATGAGGCCCGTGGCTTTAAGGATCAGTGCAAACGCTGCAAAATCTCCTTCGCCAGGAGATAAGTCTCCTCTTCATCTTCATTGGCCGGCTCCGTCTGGGCGATCTTTGTGAGTTGGTCCCGTATCGCTTCTTCCACCCCTAACGACCCTCGGACGAGATAATCCAGCACCCAATATTTCCATTGTTCGTCGCGTGTTTCCCGGACCCCCCGGACCTCCGGCACGACTACTGTGCCGAAGCCAGCCAAAAAAGGCGCAATAACCTTGCAGACGGGCCAGTTGGCGTCTTGCAGCCATGTCATTAAGTCCGGCAGCAAAGGGGCGACGGTGGGATAACCTCGTGCGATAACCGCTTCGGCACGCTCTAAATCAAACTTGTCACGGGGTAGAAGGTCACGAATGTCATCTATTTAGAACACCTCGTCCTCGCCGATGACCGGGTTGGACAGCGTGCCGATCTGAGGAATTGAGACCTCAACGACGTCGCCCGGATGCAGTTGGGCGACTCCCGCAGGGGTGCCCGTGGCGATGACGTCGCCTGGCGCAAGGGCGAAATGGCGAGAGAGATAGGCAATCAGGGCCGGGATCGAGAACAGCATTTCGGACGTGTTCACCTGCTGCTTGACCTCCTCGTTGACGGTCAGCGTCAGCGTCAAGTTTTGCGGGTCGCTGATCTCGTCCGGCGTCACCAGGCACGGGCCGAGTGGGCCGAAGGTGTCGTAGCTCTTGGACAGGAACCAGGGCAGGCCCTTCGCGATGGCCCGCTTCTGTTCGTCCCGCGCCGTCACGTCATTTATCAGCGTGTAGCCCGCCACCAGCGACAGCGCCTCCGCCTCTGAGACGTTCCGGCCCGCCGCGCCTATGACCACGGCTAGTTCGCCCTCGAAGTCCACGCGGCCTACGCCATGGGGCAGGACGATGGGCTGGCCGGAGGCGATCACGCTCGTGGAGGCCTTCAGGAAGACAATCGGCTCGTCGGGCGCTTCGTTGCCCATCTCTTCGGCGTGTTCGCCGTAGTTGCGCCCGATGGCGAGGATGCGATGCGGGCGGGGCAGGGGGGCCAGGGGCGTAACCCCCGCTTCTTGCCAGAGCTTGTCCAGAAGGCGGGCTCTCTCTAGGTCCTTGATGGCACCGACGTAGCCCTTCATGCGCCCGATGACGGCGTTTAAGTCGTCCGGCACGGACAGGCCTTTGGGCGCGAGCGCCTCGGCCACGGCGACGATGCGCGACAGTGGCAGGGTCCGGTCCCGGTATAGCACGCCGGGCAGGGCCGGCTCCTGCGGGTCATCGAACTCTTTGTAGCAGACGAATTTCATGGGTGTTTATCCTCGCTCTTCCCGTCTTCTTCGTGGGCGTGGAAGCCCATCCGCCGCTCGGGCACGGGGGCGTCTCGATCAGCATGCGGATCGCGTCGAAAATGACTGCGAACCGCTCGTCGTACTTCTGCTCCAGAGTCAGGACGCGCCGGGCTAGATCGCTGTCCTGCATCAGCAGCCCGCGCATGGCGACGAAGGCCCGCATGATGGCGACGTTGATCTGAACGGCCCGCTCGCTCCGCAGGACGCTGGACAGCATGGCGACTCCCTATTCTGTAAAAGCGTAGGGAAGGTAAC
>JAYTRQ010000690.1:0-3094 GCA_043746125.1 Armatimonadota bacterium
GCAGCGTCAGAATAATCTATAAGGTTTCTTGCTATTCAGAATGATGGGTAATAGTGTATTCCGCAGATAGTCTCAACAAGGCGCATTAGCCTACAGTCAAAATTTAGATGCAATCGCCCTGGGTGAGAAAGCCAAAGAGTTGACGCCGGAGCAGAAAGCCGAGAACCAACATCAGGCATTGCAGCGGGTATATGTGGAGCATGGGGTGCGCCGGTGCAAGGCATGGCGCATTCTGTTCACCCCGCTACGGAGGCTTTGCAGCTAGGGGCGTGACGAGTTTCGGTTAGGACGCGGCCTGTTTCCCATGATCGCGACAGCCACGGTGGGGCTGGTGCATTTAGCCAGACTCTGTCCCGGACAATGACCCGAAAGTGACCCTAAGCGACGCGGACGAAATTGATGACAAGAGCACTTTCTTGTTCTACGGAGCATCTATTGGAGGTTAGTCACTTGTTTCTAGGGGGGACGGCGATAAGTCATCGGCAATCATAAGCTTGGGCTGCCAATAATCTTATTGTCCACTTGAGTTGTTCCCACCCACGTCGGGCTTGGCGGTGCCCTGAGAGGTGTCCGAAGCGTCCGGCGGGAGGTTGACGATGGCGCCGCGCGGGACACCGATGATCTCAATGTCCTTGATGTGCCTAGATTTCACTAGGCGGGGCGTCAGCGAGGCGGCCCGCATCTGGGCAGCCTTCGCCTCGGCCTGGGCCTTCAAGACGGAGCGCTGGTTGACGAGCTGCTGCAACTGCTGGTTGAGCTGGGAGAGCTTCAGGTTCTGCTGGGCGGCCAGGCGGGAGCGCAGGGCGGTAACGGTGGCATCATCGGGGTAGATGGCCCGGATGCGGACCTCATCTATGACGATGGCGTCCGGATTGAATCGGTCGTTCAGCTCCTTGAGGGCGTACGCAGCGGCGGCCTTTTTGCCGTCGCCGGTCATGTTCTGGGTCGTGGTCGCAAGCCCGAAGGCGTCCACGATGGCCTGGCGGAAGCTGGGCCGGAGTTGTGCCTCTTCAAACCCGGCGTAGTCGGCGAACTGGTTCCGATACTTGGCGTAGAGGGCGATGATGCGCTCGGGATGGGCGGGGTCCCAAGCGATGTGGTAGGTGACGCTGGTGTCCACGCGCAGAGTATTGGAGGAGAGTGTATTGACCAGCACACTGTCGTCGCCGGCGTGGGCACCCTCACCGGCGTCTTTGACCATCGTATAGGTGCGCTCGTAAGTGGGGATCTCAATCAGCTCGTTGCCGGAAAAGGGCGGCTGGGGGTTGAAGCCGGCATGGCGGACGTTCGGGTCCACACGGCCGGTGTAGTGGTTGATGACCAGGCCGACATTGCCGGTCTTGACGACGAATCCGCTGGTGTTGCGGGCGACGAGTCCGGCCCCGACGAGGATGACCGCGAGGGTGATTAAGAGGGTCTTCATTTGTTCATCCCTATTTGTTCAAGAGGCCCATTAGTTGGTCGCTAGGCAGGTAGAGCTTTTTGACCTGGCCAAGTTCCTGGTCCTGCACGTACAGGTCGGTCAGGGTGCTGTTCTGAAGGCGGTTGACCGTGGCATCGGCGGCGGCGGACTGGAGCAGGGTCTGGTTGTCGAACCCCTGCTGCTGCAAGGCCAGATGAGCGTTGTCAATCTCCTGCATCTTGGAGAGCGTCGTGGACAGCAATGCCTTGCTCTGCGGGTCCTGCTCGATGCCCCGAATCATCAGGTTGGAGAAGACGACGCCTCGGGCGGCCCACTCGTCGTTGAGCGTCTTCAAAGCGTCCCGCTCGGCCTGCTGCTTGCCGGCCGTAGTCAGCGCGGTGGCCGTGTCCATGTCGCCAATGGCGTAGTTGATCGCGCCCTTGACGGCGGGTTCCAGATTGACGGCCTCGAACTGGCGCAGGTCGGCAAACTGGTCCTGGTAGGCCCGGTACAGGTCGTCGGCCTTGTCCGAGGCGATCTGGTACTGGGCGGAAACGTCCACCTGAAGCATGTTGGAAGCGGTGTTGACCTGGACGGCTCCGGTCGGGTCCGCGCTGGTCAGCGACAGGGTCCGCTGGGAGGTAGGCACCTCAATGACCGTCTCCCAGATGCCCTGCCAGTGGGTGCCGGCCGGCATCAGGTCGTGTTCGACAAGGCCGTGATAGTTGTCCACGACAAGGCCGACGTTGCCGGGGGCGATGTGAGTCGGTCCGGCCATATGGCCACCCCTTTGGAGTGAGACGTTCAAGAACAGGAACCCTCCGAAGAGGAGCAGGCCGAAGACGCCCAGGGCGCGGGTCCGTGGGGAGAGCGTTGGCCCGGCCGGCCTAAAGGCCTTCGGCGGAGTGGGAAATTTGGTCGCCATAGTCAGTATCCTTTCTCCGAGCATTCGGCTTCGGGGACAACGAGGGACGCGAGGCGGCAATGGGGGCAGCCGTCCGGCCCAAGCGGTCCGGTGAACGTGTTTTCGCAGCCCAGGCAGCGCAGCGGCTCACCCGGCCGGTTCAGTCGCGCCTCACGCTCGGCCTGGCGGCTCGCCCCTTCAGCCTCATGCTCGGCCTGCCTGGCGGCTTCTTCGGCCTTTGCCCGGTCTGCTGCAATGCTCCGGCGCACGGACAGTCCCCAGGCGAGGGCAAGAAGGAGGCTGAGGGCGAACATCCCGTCGAAAATCAGTTCCACATCTTGATAGACACGGGGGGAGCGAAAAAGTTGCCGTTCAATGCCGGCTGACACGAAAGTAAGACGCCAGGCGCATGGTGCGCCCGGCGTCAAGCCTCTCCCAACGTCCTGAGTGGCCAACGACGTGACGTCGTTCAGGGACACCGTCGTGTTTGCATCAGGCACATCGGCCCACCTACTCCAGGGAATGCGGATCGCTCACAGGGTGTCGCTCACCGACGTCGCCCCATCCGTACCCGCCGTGTTGGACTGCTTACGGGCGACATCGTCCACGTCAATCTCGGCCACCACCGTCCCATCCGCGGCGGCGGGCCTGACCGACAGAGACAGGTCGGAGCCTGGCTTGAGTTTGAGGGCTTCCGTCCAGGGCAAAGAGACTGGGACGGGGAGGCTCACCAGGGCGCCATCCTCGCCCCGGTAGGTGACGACGGCCTGGCTGGCCGTCCCGGTGAC
>JAYTRQ010000691.1:0-3089 GCA_043746125.1 Armatimonadota bacterium
GCTTCCTGTACGGCTTGGAAGAGTTCCAGGCTCCCCGAGACGTTGCATGTGATCTGGGACGGATCATTGCGGAACGCCCCCATTACGCCCTGCCAGGCCAGATGGAACACGGTCTCCGCCTGCCACTCGCGCAGAGACGCGCGGGCCGCACTCAAGTCCCCCAGTGCACCGTACAGCAGCGTGACTCGGTCCAGAACATCCGCAATCCGCCATAAGTCGCTCTCCGGGCGGACCAAGACAGCGACCTCACAGCCGCGCACTAGCAGCGCTTTTGTCAAGAATGCGCCGACGTGTCCAGACGCTCCCGTGACGAGACAACGCATTTTAGACCGCAACCGGTTCTTGCCGCCCAGCACGGACGAAGTCGTGCAGGACTTCAATGACGTAATCCTTGTGCGCATCCGACAGGCCGGGATAGACACCGACCCAGAAGACCTGGTTCATCACGAAGTCCGTATTTTTGAGATCGCCGATCTTCCGGTGCTGGATATTAGCATAGGCAGGCTGCTTCAGCAGGTTGCCCGCAAACAGCAGCCGTGTCCCGATCTTCTTTGAGTCCAGATGACGGACGACCTCGTCCCGCGTGAACGGGGCATCCTCACGAACGGCTATGGGGAACCCGAACCACGAAGGCTCCGAGTTTGGCGTCGCCTGCGGCAGTATCAGGTGCTCTTGCAAGTCCTGCAACCTTTCGTAAAGGTATGTGAAGTTGCGCCGCCGGGCCGCGATAAACTCCGGCAACTTTTTGAGTTGTGAGACGCCCACCGCCGCCTGCATGTCAGTGACTTTGAGGTTGTAGCCGATGTGCGAGTAGGTGTACTTGTGGTCGTACCCGCAGGGCAAGTCCCCCAATTGCCAGTCGTAGCGCTTGCCGCAAGTATTATCCTTACCTGGTTCGCACCAGCAATCACGGCCCCAGTCGCGGTACGACTCGGCGATGACTTTGAGCTTGACGTTGTTCATAAACACTGCCCCGCCCTCACCCATCGTGATGTGGTGGGCGGGGTAGAAGCTGGCCGTCGCAATGTCGCCAAAGGTGCCGACTTTCTTGCCGTTGTAACTGCCGCCGATGGCGTCGCAGCAGTCTTCCACAAGCCACAGGTCGTGCTTCTTGACGAACTCGGAGATGGCATCCATGTTGCCGGGGTTGCCCAGCGTGTGCGCGAACATCAGGGCACGGGTCTTGGGCGACAGGGCCTCTTCCAACTGCGAGATATCTAAGTTGTAATCCGGCACGGTGATGTCTAAGAAGACTGGCACCAGGCCGTTCTGGATGATCGGGTTTACCGTGGTCGGAAAGCCGGCCGCGACCGTGATAACCTCATCACCCGGCTTGAGCCGCCTGTCGCCGAGTTTGGGGGACGTCAGGGTGGTCAACGCGACCAGGTCGGCAGACGAGCCGGAGTTGACCAGAAGCGACTTGCGGACACCGCAGAAGCTGGCGAACTCGCGCTCGAACTGGGTGGCGAACCGGCCCGCCGTCAGCCAGAAGTCCAGCGTCGAGTCCATCAGGGAGTTCATGTCTCCAGCGTCGAAGACGCGGCCCGAAACGGGCACAGCGCTGACGCCCGGTACAAACTCTTTCGCCGCGTAGGCTTCGTCATGATACTGTACCACCAGGTCCGCAATTTGCGCCCGGATGGCATCTGCTTTTTCCGTCATGTCAGTCTTTCTAAAAGGCGGGACGGTCTTATTCCGTCTCGCTTGAGGTTCGCCATTCAAGCACTGGCGCCCCGGAGAGTCCCTCGGAGGGAGTCCTCTCCCTGTCGGAGCCTATCCCTGCCCCGTTCACATTCGTTCCGGGTCTGTCCCTTCCCTCGGAGGGAAGGGCCTCGGAGAGGAAGGAAGGGTTTCAGATAAAGTCATCAGATAAAGAGGGTGGAGCAGGGCCACTTGTCGGGAGCCGGGGCCGCTCGTCCTGTCCTCCGTCCTGCTCCAAAGCCCTTCCCTCCGAGGGAAGGGACAGACCCGGAACGAATGTGAACGGGACAGGGATAGGATCCGACCGACCAGGGAGAGGATCCAACGCAACAGGGAGAGGATCCGACACAACAGGAATAAGATCTCACTCCGCCAGAAACTCACGATACCAGGCGATGGTCTTCTCCAGGCCGCCGTCCAGCGTGTACATTGGCGACCAGTCCAGCATTTTTCGGGCCTTCTCGGCGCTCAGGTACTGGTGCTTGATCTCGTTGGACGCCTCGTTGCGGATGTCCGGCTTCAGGTCGGAACCCATTAAGCCGAGGATCTTCTGCGTTAGCTCCAGCACCGTGACCTGAATCTCGTTGGAGAAGTTGAACGCCTCACCCTTGAGCGCCGGGTTCTTGATCAGGCTCTCGGCCAGCAGGGCGTACACGGCCGCACCGTCTTCGACGTAGAAGTAGTCGCGGATGAAGCTGCCGTCCGAGCGGATGACCGGAGCCTGGCCGCGCAGGATGGAGCGGATCGTGCCGGGCACAATACGGTTCCAGTTCAGGTCGCCGCCGCCATAGAAGTTGCCGCAGCGGGTGATCGTAACGGGTAGGTCGTACGACTTGGCGTAGGTATAGGAGATTAAATCGGCGCAGGACTTAGAGACGTCGTAGGGGTGCGTCCCCTGCAAAGGCGTTGTCTCATCATAGGGCAGGATTTCTTGATCTCCGTAGGCTTTGTCGGACGAGGCGATGACGACGCCCTTGACGCGCGGGGAATGCCGGCAGGCTTCCAGTAGGCGCCACGTGCCGGCGATGTTGGCCTCGAACGTCGAGATGGGGTTACGGTTAGCGATGCCGACGATGGTCTGAGCAGCCAGATGGATCACGGTGTCTATCTCGTGTTCACCCAGTGCCCGTTCCAGCAGGGCCTGATCGCAGACGTCCCCGCGCACGACCTTGACTTTGTCCAGGTGGCCCGAACGGACCATCTCGCAGTCGGGGACCCAGTCCCGGACCAGGCACACCACGTCCGCGCCCGCTGCCACCAAGAGCTTGACCAGCCACCCGCCCACCAGGCCCGTCGCGCCCGTAATAAACGTGGGCCGATCGCACCAGAAATCTTTATCCGGTATTGTCATCAAACCTTCCAGGGGGCATTGCCCGTCTGCCACAGAT
>JAYTRQ010000692.1:0-9583 GCA_043746125.1 Armatimonadota bacterium
AATGAAGTGGTCCCGTGTGCTGCTCAAGCTCTCCGGCGAAGCCTTCGCCGGGGACGGCAGCCACGGGGTCATTGACTATCAGGCCGTCGCCAAGATCGCGGCTGAGGTCGCCGGGCTGCAACGCAGCGGTGTCCAGACGGCCATCGTCATCGGCGGCGGCAATGTCATGCGTGGGCAACTGGCTGAGAAAGCTGGCATGAAGCGCGTGACGGCCGACCATATCGGGATGCTCGGCACGGTCGTCAACGCCCTCGCCTTGCAAGATTCGCTCGAACAGCAGGGCGTGGACACCCGCGTTCAGACGGCCATTCACATCCAGACCGTCGCTGAGCCGTATATTAACCGCCGCGCCCTGCGTCATCTGGAAAAGGGCCGCGTCGTGATACTTGCGGGCGGCACGGGCAACCCCTTCTTCACGACCGACACAGCTGCCTCCCTCCGGGCGAGCGAAGTCCGTGCGGAGGCCATCCTGATGGCGAAGAACGGCACGGATGGTGTCTATGACAAAGATCCGCGCACGTCCCCCGACGCCGTCCGGTTCGACCGTATTTCTTACTCCGACGCTATCAACCGCCGCCTCAAGGTCATGGATCTGACGGCGATGGCGTTCTGTATGGAGAACAACATGCCTATCGTCGTCTTCGACATTAACGTCCCCGGCAATATCCAGCGCGTCGCCGAGGGCGCGGCCATCGGAACGCTGGTGTCCAAAGATACATAAGGTTTAACAAAGCTGGGATGGTGCAGCAGGGCATCACCTGTGGCGACGCAGGCTGTTCCATTGAAGTCTATGCGGCCATAGCACCTTTCGAACTAGCCGGTCCGCCCTCGACACATTACATTCTAGGAGCGTAAGTTATGAGCCTCGCAGACCTCGCCAAAGATGCCGAGCAGAAAATGAAGAAGACTGTGGACGCCACTCAGCACGATTTCTCCACTATTCGCACCGGCCGCGCTAATCCTAGCCTGCTCGACGGCATCACCGTGGACTATTATGGCTCGCCGACGGCGCTCAATCAGGTCGCCGGAATCACCCTCCCGGACAGTCGGCAACTGGTCATCACTCCCTACGATCGCGCCACAGTGGCGGCTATCGAGAAGGCGATCAAGCAGTCTGACCTGAACATCAACCCGGTCAACGACGGCAGCTCGATCCGCCTGTCTATCCCACCACTGACGGAAGAGCGGCGCAAAGAGTTCGTCAAGATTCTGGGCAAGAAAGCGGAGGAGGGCAAAGTCTCCATCCGCAAAGTCCGCCAGAACGCCAACGATCAGGGTAAGGCTCTGGTCAAGAAGGGCGAAGCCTCGGAAGACGAGTCCAAGCGATCGCAGGACAGCCTCCAGAAGCTCACGGATCGGTACATCGTGGAAATTGACCGAATCGCGAAGGCCAAAGAGGCCGAGCTAATGGAAGTCTGACAAGGCTCTACGCGCATGAATACCCTCCTCTCGGAGCGGACTGCCGGAACCGCAGCGGACCCAGACGTAGAAGCCTTGAAGTCTCGCCTCGACCCGGCGCGTCTCCCTGCACACGTCGCCATCATCATGGATGGGAACGGCCGCTGGGCACGCAAGAATCACCTGCCCTCACGCCTCTTCGGTCACCGTGAGGGCTACAAGACGGTCCGCAGGATCGTCCGCGCGGCGGCCGAGTTCGGCATCCCCGTCCTGACACTTTACGTTTTTTCCAACGAAAACTGGCGACGGCCCAAACATGAGACGGACGGTCTGATGAGCCTGATCGAACACGCCGCCAAGAACGAACTGCGAGAGCTGCATGAGAACGGCGTCAAGATTCGATTCATCGGCCGGCGCGAGGGCTTGTCGGCCTCGCTCCTACGCGAGATGGACCGGGACATGGCTGTCACGGCTGGGAACGACCGGCTGACCCTGAACCTGGCGATCAATTACGGCGGAAGGGCCGAAATCGCTGACGCGGCCCGACAGATCGCGGAGAGCGTCCGGCGCGGCGAGATGGAACCGTCGGACGTCACCGAAAAGAGTTTGTCGGCGCGGATGTACGCGCCGGAACTGCCGGACCCGGATCTGCTGATCCGCACAGCCGGCGAGATGCGCCTTTCCAACTTCCTGCTCTGGGGCGTGGCCTATGCCGAGATTTGGGTGACACGAGCACTGTGGCCGGACTTTACACCTGAACTGTTAGTTGAGGCTTTGGAAGACTACGGGCGGCGCGTCCGCAAGTTCGGCGCGGTGCTGTCTTGAAGCGCGTCGTCGTTCTAGGCTCAACGGGGAGCATCGGGACGCAAACTCTGGACGTCGTCCGCCGCCTGCCGGATCGGTTTCGCGTCGTTGGGCTATCGGCTTACCATAACGTTGATCTGCTGCGGGAACAGGCGCGGGAGTTCAACGTCCCTAACGATGCTTTGGAATCGGGGGGGGCGGCAAACCTGACCCGTCTGGCGACACTCATCGACGCCGACATCGTCGTAGTTTCCGTCGCCGGGGCCGTCGGCACGGAAGCGACCATTGCGGCCTTGCGGGGCGGGAAAGACGTCGCACTGGCGACCAAAGAGGTACTGGTGGCGGCGGGCGGTCTCGTGACGGCCGCAGCCAAAGAAGGCGGCGCCCGCCTACTGCCGATAGACAGTGAACATTCAGCGATCTGGCAGTGTCTTCAGGGGCAGAAGCCTGAAAACATCGCCCGGCTGTGGCTGACGGCGAGTGGCGGTCCGTTTCGCGAATGGAGCCGGGAGCGTATGGCCCAGGCTACGGTGGCCGAAGCGTCTCGCCACCCGACCTGGCCGAACATGGGACGCAAGATCACCGTTGACAGCGCGACCCTGATGAACAAAGCCTTAGAGATGATCGAGGCCCGCTGGCTGTTTGACGTGCCCATTGAGAGAGTCGGCGTGGTCATCCATCCGCAGAGCGTCATTCATTCGCTTGTGGAGTTATGTGACGGCTCCGTCCTAGCCCAGCTCGGCCTGCCGGACATGCGCGTGCCCATTGAGTACGCGCTGCTGTACCCGGACCGGGCCGATATGGGCATTCCCCGGTTCGACGTTCTGGCGCAGGACAAGCCGCTGACGTTCTCGCCGCCCGACGAGGATCGCTTCCCTGCCCTGGGCCTTGCCCGCCGGGCGGCGGCGGCGGGTGGAACGCTGCCCGCCGTGATGAACGCCGCCAATGAAGCCGCCGTAGCCTTGTTCCTGGAGGAGCGGCTGACATTCCCCGGCATCATGATACTGACGGAGCGCGTCATGAATGCAAGTGACACGCACTCCGAGCCGACACTGGCACAAATCTTCGCCGCTGATCGCTGGGCACGCGCACAGACGTCGGCGCTGCTTGACCAGGACCGTTCTCTGCACTTAGAAGGAACGTCTTAAATGCAAATATTGGACCACGTCCGCCAGTCCGTGACTCTGCTGGTGATCCTGAGCGTCCTGGTGGTCGCCCACGAGTGGGGCCACTTTATCGTCGCCCGCCTCTGCGGCATCCGCGTGGACGACTTTAGCATCGGGTTCGGCAAGCGGCTCTTTCGGATCGCCAAGCGCGGCGACACAGAGTACAACGTTCGAATTCTGCCTCTAGGCGGCTTCGTCAAGATCGCCGGCATGGAGCCGGACGAGGCCCCCCTCGTGGCCGCCAAAGATAAGGTTCTTGGCAAGGCCGCCGACCCGGACGCCGGACAGATCCCGCTGATCGCGGAGAACGTCGGTGAGAATACGTCGTACACGGCTCCGGACGGCTTCTACAGCAAGCCGCTCTGGCAGCGGTCCCTGGTCATCTTGGCTGGACCAGTTATGTCCTTCGTATTCGGGTACGTCGTCTTCTGCCTGATGGGCGTCACGACAGGCATCCCAACAGGGCGAGTGACAAACCGCGTCCAGCTGGCTGGGCCGGATGGCGAAGGCAAGCGCATTGGTCTGCGCCTAGGAGATCGGATCACAGCTATCAACGGCACCCCGATCACCGATGGGCAGCAGATGATTGATCTGATCCACAATAGCCCTGGCAAGCCGATCACGCTGAACGTCCAGCGCGGTGACACGACTTTCACCCGGACCGCGACACCTAAGCCCGTAGAGGATGAACATAATAAGCCGGCGATTTTCGTAGACGTGATCGCGCCGGGTGCTTTGGAGACGCTCGGCCTTCAGCCTGGGGATCTGCTCGGACAGATTAATGGGCAAGACGTCGTGTCAGCGGAACAGGTTCGGTCACTTCTCAACCAGAGTGCCGGAAAGCCGGTAGACATTGCCGTCTCACACAAGAATGAGACGGAGGCGGTCCACATCACAGGTCTCGCCCCCATCAACGCCGGTGGGCCTGCGCTGACACTAAACCCGCACCAGATCGGTCTTTTGAGCATCATTCCGACGCGGGAAGTGAAGCGAGTCGGCCTAGCAGAATCCCTCCGCTATGGGAACCAGCAAATAGTGGATACCTTTTTGGCCCTTGCCACCCTGATTCACCACAAGGAACTGCACAAGGCGACGGGCGGGATCATTTTCATGTACCAGGCCACCGGATTTGCCGTCAAGAATGGGGTTTCCGAGGTCGTCTCTCTGATGGCTGGCCTGTCCATCAGCCTCGCGATTTTCAACCTGCTGCCGATTCCGGTGCTTGATGGCGGACACTTATTGACATTCTTCATCGAGTGGGTACGCCGCGGCAAGCGTCTGACCGACCAGCAGCAGGCAGCATTCCTGATGACGGGCCTGGCGATCATCGGGGTCCTATTCGTGCTCATTATGTCCAACGATATTCTCCGCACCCTGCACGACAAACTGCCACAGTAACTGATAGGAAATTATGCGCTTCACCCAACTTTTCGCTCCCACCCTGCGGGACGCTCCGCGCGAGGCCGAACTCATTTCGCACAGCCTTCTGCTGCGAGGTGGCTTCATCCGCCCACTCTCCAGCGGCGTCTACTCATATCTGCCGCTCGGCCTGCGCGTTCTGAACAAAATCTCGGGCATTCTGCGGGAGGAGATGGGGCGTATCGGTGGCGTCGAGTTTCTTATGCCGTCACTGTTTCCGCGCGAGCTCCTGGAAGAATCCGGCCGAGATAAGGTTGACGTGCTGTTCACAGTCAAGCCGCACGATTACTTTCTGGGCTTCACGCATGAAGAGGTCATCACAGCCATCGTGCGGGGCGACATTCAATCGCACAAGCAGCTTCCATTCCTGCCGTATCAGATCCAGACCAAGTTCCGCAACGAGCCGCGTCCACGCGGCGGCCTGATCCGATGCCGTGAGTTTCTGATGCTCGATGCTTATTCGTTCGACAAGGACGAGGCGGGAAGCGCGCGGGCCTATGGACACGTTCGGGACGCGTTCAGCCGTATGTTCGCCCGCTGCGGGCTGGAAGCGCTCTCGGTGGAGGCCGACTCAGGAGCCATCGGCGGCTCACAGAGCGAGGAGTTCATGGTCCTGTCGGACGACGGCGAGGATACTGTTCTCAAATGCGACAAGACCGGCTATGCCGCCAACTCTGAACGGTGCGTGGCCGTCCCCGTGCCGACCGAAGACCCGGACGTGGACGTTCCGCCGATGGAGCGGGTAAGTACGCCGGGCAAAGGCAGTGTAGAGGAAGTAGCCAAGTTTTTGGGCGTTCCAGCCACGAGGATGATTAAGACCCTGATCTTCACGGCCCCGGACGGGCAGCTGGTCGTTGTGCTTGTCCGTGGGGACCGAGAGTTGGAAGAGGCCAAGCTCGCCCGGCTTATGGGCGGGCCGGTGACGCTGGCGGATGCGGCGACTGTGCAGAAGGTCACGGGCGCCCCTGTCGGCTTTGCCGGGCCGGTTGGCTTGATCCCGGTGAGGGTCGTGGCTGACCGAGAGATCGAACACGTCCGAGACGGCGTGACAGGCGCGAACGAGGGAGACGCGCACCTGGTCCACGTCCGGCCGGGTCGGGACTTCCCCCACCCCGAATATCTGGACTTGCGGACGGCGGTCGCAGGCGACGTCAGCCCGGCCGATCCAGAGGGTCGGCTGTACGTGCAGCGCGGCATCGAAGTCGGTCACGTCTTCAATTTCGGCAGCCGCTACACGGCCAAAATGGGCGCGACGTTCACGGATGAAACAGGAACCACCCAGACGATTCAAGGCGGTTCCTACGGCATCGGTGTCTCGCGGACCATGGCGGCGGCGATCGAGCAGCATCACGACGAAGGCGGCATCCGCTGGCCGATTTCCATCGCGCCGTTCGAGGTTGTGATCGTCTTGGTGAGCGCGAAGGACGATGTCCAGAGACAGGCAGCCGAGGATCTGTATCGTGACCTGCAAGTGGTGGGCGTGGACGTGCTGCTGGATGACCGGGACGAGCGCCCTGGCGTCAAGTTCAAAGACGCCGACTTGATCGGCATTCCTATCAAGGTCGTGGTCGGCAAGTCTCTGTCGGAAGGCACCGTCGAGGTCAACCTGCGGAGCGCCCCATCGGCCAAAGAAGCCGTTCCTGCGGCCTCGGCGGCGGCACACGTCGGCGCAATGGTCGCCCGACTGAAGTCGGAGAGCGCGTCCTGAGCCTCCCCGACGTTCTGCACCTGCCGCTCATCCAGCGGACACTCCTGCTGCTGCTCGCCTTGCTTCTGGGTGGCGCCATCGGCTGGGAGCGGGAGCGGCACGCGCGGCCCTGATTACCGAGATCTCCAGCAGCTTTGGCTCTAATGGCGACCGGATCGCGGCCCAGGTGGTCACTGGAGTTGGTTTTCTTGGGGCGGGGACCATACTCCGAGACACAAACGGCAGCATGGTACACGGGCTGACCACGGCGGCCACCCTCTGGGCCATCGCGGGCGTCGGCATCGCGGTCGGCTACGGTAGCTCCTTTGCCGAGCTCGCCGCCGTCGGAACCGCCATTATCCTCTTCACGCTGGGCATACTCAATCACTTTGAGGATGCTATCATCCGTCAGCGGCGGCGGCAGTCTCTCACCGTCGTCTTCACCCAATCCTGCGTTCCCCTCACAGCCTTGTCCCATCTCCTCGCCGCGATGCACGGGGAGCAGGTCAGGACGCGCGACCTGAAGCTTGAGGAAATGGCGAACACGCAGGTAGCACGGATGCAGCTCACCCTCTCCCGCTACGTCCAGCGCGACGATATCAGCAACCTGCTCTACCAGGATCCGAACGTCCTGCACTATGAGTGGAGCGATTAGAGCAGCGGCATCGCGGGTGCTTTCGGCAGGCGCAGCACGAATGTCGTGCCCTTCCCAACGATGCTGGTGACGAAGGGCGTCCCGCCGTGTTGTTCGACGATGCGGCGGACGATGCGCGTACCCAATCCCGTTCCCCCTGGCTTGCTGGAGTAGGTGGCGTCAGAAAAGAGCTTACGCCGGACCTCTTCAGGCATCCCCCGCCCCGTATCGATAACGCTGAGAGTGTAATAGGCAGGGTCGGCGTCTTCCGCCACACTGATGACAATGGAGCCACCCACAGGGGTTTCGGGCAGGGCGTTGTTCACAAGGTTGTAGAGCGCGTTGTAGAGCCTATGCCCGTCGAACGAGGCTATCAACGCCCCATCGCCTTCGGCTTGGAGCGAAACCCCTACCTTCTGCGCCGCGCCTCCTAGACTAGTCGCCACACGCTGAGCGGTTTCCAAGGGCCGGCCAGTTTTGTAGACGACAGGCGCGACTTCCCCTTTTAGTGCCCCCGCGATCTCGCGGGTCCGCGTGACCACCTGTTGCACGCCTTCAGCGACGTTATCCCTTACCTCTCGGTAGAAGCTTTCCAAAGCCTCCTGCGCCCCCGGTTTATGGTCACGGACATCTATGATGCTGCCTTCCAGCGTTTCCACATAGGGAAGCACATGGGTCAGCATATTGCCGATGTCGTGGCTGATTTCGCCGACCGAGCGGGCGACGGCGGCCAGATTGGCTTCTTTCGCCAGTAAGGTATTTTGCAGGCACATGGTAACGAGGCTGCTGACGATCTCAATGACGGCCATGTCGCCCGCATCGAAGTCCCCCAGTCGCTTGTTGACGAGCTGAATGACTCCTAAAGCCGGCCCACTGCGGGCCTTGAGTGGGGCCGTCATCAGCGAGTGTGTCTCGTAGCCGGTCCGGGCATCCACGGTACCGACATGATCGGCGTCCGCGCCGACGTCCGGGCTGATCCGACCCTTCCCGGTCCGAAACACATCGCCTGCGATCCCCTTCCCCAGCGACAAATCCAGGCTCGTCCCGAGGAGAGCAGACGCGACCGGCCCGACCACATGCCGGAAAACCAGGACGTTCTGTTCCAGATCATGCAGCAGGATTGAGCCTGCCTCAGCCTCCACCACGTCCATCGCGGTCTCTAGCGCCTGCCGCATCAACACATCCAGATCTGAGATGGAGGTGAGGGCCGCGCTCACGCGCTGGACGGCTTCAAGCTGCCGTCGTGCCTGTACTAGTTGTCTCGCGGCGTCTTCACTCATTGTTTTGGCCTACGGGCCGATACAGCCCATTCTTCGTCACATACGATTCGACTGCGCTCGGCGTCAGATACTTCACACTGCGCCCCTCCCGAACACGGCGGCGGATGTCGGTGGAGGAGATCTCTAAGCCGGGGATGGGCAAGAACGAGACGCGCTCCAAGAACTCGGCGTCGGCGACGTCCCGCATCTGGTCCAGCACGAAGCCAGGGCGGGTGACGGCGATGAACCGGCACTCCTCCACCAGTCGGTCGTACTCGTGCCAGGTCAGAATTTCCAGGATGGCGTCTGCCCCGGTGATAAAGTAGAGGGCATCGAGGTTGGGATAGAGCGCCCGGAAAACCCGCAGGGTGTCAATGGTATAGGAGGGACCGGGCCGCTCGATCTCTATCCGGGAGCAGTGGAAGTGCGGGTTGGCAGCGGTCGCCAGCAGGGTCATCGCGTACCGGTCTTCGGGAGACGAGACCAAGTATGCTTTTTTATGCGCGGGCCTGCCGTTCGGGACGAACACGACTTGATCCAGGGCGAACGCCTGCCGCGCCTCTTCGGCCATCAGCAGGTGTCCGTAGTGGATGGGGTCGAACGTGCCGCCCATGATGCCTAATCGCTGCACGGCTTTGTCTTCCCTAGAGGCCAGGAGCACTGGCGCCGCCAGTGGGATGTGTCGGGGCGAGGGAGCCAGCCGCGAACAGCACGATGTAGAATGCGATGGCAAGTAGGATGCCCGCGCAGACTACCCAGACGACTGGCGACGTCCAATTCCGCGGCTTTCCCTCCAACATTCGGTCCGAGACGTGGGGACGCGCCGCTTCCACGAAGGCATCGTACTGCGGGCCAGGAAGGTTAGTGGTTAGCGAGTAGGGCTTGACGACTCCTTTGTAATCCGGGGCGTCATACACGAGGCAGACGCGACGCTTCTTAGGCGAGAGAACGACCTGCTGGACCCGGTCCCAGGCCAGGTCTAGGGCCGCGTCAGTCCGAATGGCATATTCCATGATTAAATAGGCGATCACCCAGCCCGCGCCAAGGACGATGGTCACGACCAGGATGGGGACTTGAATCTCATAGCGAGGGACGGCTTTGCCCTGAATCGCCAGGCCATATGGCGAGAGCCAGAGCGTACCAGATCGGAAAAGCGGGACGCTCCCCTGCACGTAGCGAAACTCGGTCTTGAAGGGGAATGCCATACCCAGACTCG
>JAYTRQ010000693.1:0-3079 GCA_043746125.1 Armatimonadota bacterium
AGCGGCGTGGGTACAGCGGAGCGCCGCAGGACTATCTTAGCAAATAGGAAAGCGGGTTGTCAAGTGTTTCGCAGGCCGCGATTCATATTTTACAGCAGGCGAGGCGCGTGCTGTCGTGCGGGAGCGGATATTGCTGGGGAGTTCGTTGGGGGCAGGGCGGGCGCGCGTTTGAGCCATCCCCGCCCCCAAGCCATTGCGGGCTGTTCTTCGGCTATTTAATCGCTTGACCGGCGCGCTGGAGGGCGTCACGGCGGTGAGCCAGAAGGAGTTGGTTCGCGCGCTCGGTTGGGGTGAACTGTGCTTCAATGTCTGCTTGGGAGCGACCGGCGGCCGGCTGATACCAGGAGAACTTCTGGAACTGGTGCAGGATCGGGACGGACTTGAACGAGTAGCCGTGGCGGGCGTACATCTCGTTCAGGGCATAGCGGACGCCGGAATAGCTCCACCCGTTGATGTCGCTGTCATGGAGAGAGCTGGTGCGGGTCTGGGGGAAACGCTCACCCGGCATTGACACGATTGCGCTGGGAGAAGTTCCGTTTCCTTCGGTTTCTGCGGTGGGAGGGGGCAGCGTGGGAGCCGAGGTTGTGGATGTTGACGGTGTGGGGGATGTCGCCACGGCGGCACTAGGGGCAGTCCAGGAGGCCGCAGAGGGTGACGTATGGCGGCTGGATTGCCAACTGGCCGTGCCGCCACCCAAAACGAGCACGGCGGCGAGGCCCATGCCGGCATAGCCGACGAAGCGGTTCCAGTCCCGCGCGGTTCCGACCGGCGGCGAGGCGGGCAGGCTCAAGCGGGCCAGCAGGAGAGTGTTCAGCCGCGTCCGTAGTATCTTCCGGGCGGCGAGGTAAGACACGACCGTTCCGGCGGCGATGGCGAGGCCAAACAGAACAAGATTGCCGGTGGCGTTGTCGGAGGAGGATGCGCCGAGGCTGACGCAGCCGATGATGAGGCCGTAAGCGAGGGCGGGGGTCAGGGCCAGGAACAGCAGGGGAAGCGGACTGAGGAACGGACTGAGAGAAGACGGAGCGATCTGCTGCACTTCCCCGCGCTTCGTCGCCCATGTGGCGGTCTTTAAAGCGGCCAGGCGGTCTTCGGGCAGGGTCCGGGCGACATCGCCGGCGAGCCACAAGGCGCACAGGCTGGCGAGGAGGAGCATGACGGCCCAGACAACGGCGGTCGCGACGACGAAGGCGACGACGAACAGGAGGGCCATGAGCGCTAGGCCCAGACCGATGAGGGGGATAGCCCAGTGAACAGGCTCGGAAGGTTGCACCGGGGGACGATATACCGGCTGAGGTGGTTCGTCAATCTGCAGAAGCAGGGCGGCCCCGCCCCGCCGGGGATCGTCGCCCTTGACGGAGCCGAACGGCTTGCCATAGCGGAACACGAGGCCCCGCATATCCACGGACCCCAGGGCGGTGCCGGAGCCGTCGAAGACGTTCCCCGCCGTATCCACCAAGCCCACGGACTGGCCTTGCGTGATGACCGTTCCATCGTCGGCGACGGCTCCCACCTGCTGCCGTCCGCGTCCTGCGACCGCGTAGACGGCCCCATCGTCGGCCATTTCGCCGACGGGTCGTTTCCCCTGATAAAGCGCCTGCATATGTCCTCCTTCGCTCCCGTGTCAAGAGAAGCGGCCCTGGACAAGCGGCCACTTGCGTGTTTCTCAGATTGTAACATAAAGTACGGGGACTGTCAAACGACGCTCTAGTAATTCTGCGGGCGCGGCAGGCCGTCCTGATGCGAGGCTGAAGCCATCCGTCCCCAATTGGGGACGGATGGCTTTTTTGTGTGCAGACGACGAATAAATGTCTACTATTGTGGTATATTACAGGTGTGTGCAGGCAAACAAATGTTTGCACCTGAAAGGAGGGAGAAAGGAACCCAGGAAGGAGAAGGGGAACGGTCGGCGGCGTGGAACCTAGCCGACCGTCCTATGTCACCACGAAAGAGGAGACGAGAGTAGTGTACCACAAAACGGGCCGAAACCAAGCGGGCCGGCCCCGTCGCCGCGCCCGGCCCGGACGCCGCACCCGATGCCATGCCTGAAGGATTGGGACTTCTGGCGGTTCCTGGTGTCGGCGCTGGGGCTACTCTGGGACATCGTGAAGAACACGTTCCTGAAGTAAGGCCGGAGGGGGCGGGCTACCCCGCCCCCTCTTTCATGCCAGCCGTTCGCGCGCCCGTGCCAGCACCTTCTCCGTTTGGGCATCGGTGAGGCCGCACTGGCGGCAGGCGAGGGTGAGTTGATCGAAGAAGGCGGCGACGGTGCCGAGGAGGGCGTTTGCGCCGCAGTCGTCGCTGTGTTCGCCGAGCAGCAGGCCGTCGCCGGTGTCGTACAGGGCGACGAAATGCGGCTCGGTGGCGACGAAGTCACAGACCCAGGCGACGAGGGCGATGCCTTCGGGGGTGGCGGGGAGGGTGCCGTCGAGGATGCGTCCGACCAGGATCTCGAAGGGGTCTTCGGCAAGGGCTTTGAGTGTCATTCTGATTTTTGGAGGCGTCCGTAGACACGTTTGAGGAGAAGATCGCGGACGGCGTCGGCGAAGCGGTCTTCGTTCATTATCTTGTCGGTGATCTCCTGGTTCTGTTCCATACGCTCGATGAGTTTGCCGATGAAGACATCATCGAAGGGATACTTGAAGTTGTCTATGCTGTTGGTCTTAGCCTGCTGGGACAGGGCGCGGTCGCGCACGAGGTCTTCCTCGATCTGCTCAAAGAAAAGCTGATCGCCGGAGGTAAACTCGGTGGCGAAGCGTTTGTTGAGGTCTTGAACGATGGTGGACAGCAGGGCTTCCTCGCGCTCTGTCTGGCCGGTGCCGACTTCCGAAGGGACGCGCAGGGCGGCGTCGCTGTCTTGCGCGAGGGAGATGCTGCCTTCGCTCATTTTTTGCAGGCGATAGTATTCCAGCGCGACTTCCTCGTTTAGCTGGAAGCGCTCCGCCCCGCCTTCATCCCGCAGCTTCGTGGTCAGCAGGCGGCCGTAGGCGTAGAACTTTTCCAGGCCAGAGTCGGCGAAGGGCATGATCTGAGAAAGGAAGCTGTAGAGGCGGAGGAACGAGGCCAGCAGGTGCTTGTA
>JAYTRQ010000694.1:0-9552 GCA_043746125.1 Armatimonadota bacterium
GGGTCGGCATGATGGAAGATGCCCACCATCGTCGCTGACAACGTCTTGAGTGATTCCGGTACGGGTACAGCCTCCAGCACTGTCGTTGCCACCGGTTCCACTGACTGCACAGCCGGCCATGCGCCGAGGGGCCGGTGTGCGCTCACCCGTCGCCCATTCTGCTCCACGGTGATCTCGGACAGAGGGTATTCCCCTAACACCGAGATGATCTGCTCAACGAGTTCCAGGTTCATATTTTTAGCTTGAAGCAGAAGTATTCAATCACTCTCAGCGCCTGTGACAGCAAGATGACGCCCAGCGCCGCCAGAAACACCCAGGCAATGATGCTATACGCGCCGTTGTGCAACTGTGCGATACCGGATGCGTCGGGACTGAACGAGAAGCGCTTCGTCATCGAGTCAAGTACGTTCAATAGACTCCCGATCAGCGCCTGAAACAGCGGGAATTGCCAGATTAGAATACTGGGCATCCCAATCAGCGTCGCAATGGTCAGCGCCTTATGCTTCTGGCGCTGGTGCTCGTTGTAGATGACGCAGTTGCGGCAGCGCTCCCGCTTGGCCTCCAGCGTCAGGATTTTGCGGGGGCCTCGGCTGTCCAGGGCTTTGACCGCTTCCTGCGACTGCTGCTTCCAGTCAGTCGTAATCATAGCCTGGAGGACGATGCGCTCCTCGCACATACAGCCTTCTTTGTACCACCAGCACGGCCCCTTCCGCTTCAAATAGATAGGGCACTTGGGTCGGATGTTATCTTTGCAGAACGGGCCTTCATAGCAGCGGCCCAGAAAAACTTGTCGGTGACGGCCCGCGCCCGTTCCCTGCTTCTCTACGCCCGAGCCATACTTGGCAGTTGCCCGCCCGATAGCCGCTTTCTCGGAAGCCTCCCCGAACCGGCGGATGAGATCAATCACAGTCCAGATAGCGCCTGGCACGGCGAAGAGCCAGGCCAGCAGCCCGAAATCCGTCAGCACGGAGATGCCCAGCTTGCTCGCCGACTGGTGGCGCTGCGCATAGATCTGCGTGGTCAGCCAGGGGACGCCGCCGTAGAAAAACGCGGCCATACCGAATAGCCAGTACCCCATCCCTTCGGATCGGGCCGCGCAGATCAGTAGTGAGAGGACACCGACGAAAGACGTCAACTGAAGCAGGCGGAAGACAGTCGCGACGTTCTCCGCCTGTTGGTTCCGGTAGGCGCCCGGCATATTGCCGAGAGCCTCGTGTGACCAGGCGCCGCTCCACAGCCCCCAAAGCAGGTACAGCAGCAGCAGACCGCTGATGATGGTCGCGAACGGAAGGATGCGCTGGGCGAACTCGTCCAACTTGAGCGAGCCACTGCCCTTTCCTCTACCCCCGCCGCCCGGCTTTTGAGCGGTACGGCGGGCGGCGGGAAGTGGGGCGTCCGTCAGATCAATACGTCCCGGTCCTGACATTTTTGGTCTGCCCTCTCTGCTAAGTGCACTCCATGAAGAACGCGCTTTGGGTCTTGCTCCTTACTTCTATCACGCTTCGCTCAGTTGTTACTTGACGCGCTCCAGGTACTGGTCGCTGCGCGTATCTATCTTGATCCGGTCCCCAACCTTCACGAAAAACGGGACCGAGACAACCGCGCCGGTCTCCACCGTAGCCGGCTTGCCACCGCCCGAAGCCGTGTCACCTTTTTCGCTGCCGGCCGTCTCGGTCACTTCCAGCTCAACGAAGCTGGGGACCTCAATGCCGATGATCTGGTCCTTGTGCGTCATCACGCTCAGGTCCATATTTTCCTTCAGGTACTTAACGCCCTCGCCGATCTGGTCCTTCGTCACGCTGCTCTGCTCAAACGTTTCGGGGTCCATCACGAAGTAGTCCGTGCCGTCATTGTAAAGGTACTGCATGGGCCGGCGGTCCAGGAACGCCTGCTCCATACGCTCGCCACCGCGCCAGGTCTTATCAATCGTGCGCCCATTCTTGACGTTTTTGAGCGTCGAACGAACGAACGCCCCGCCCTTGCCGGGCTTGACGTGCTGGAAGTCGGTGATCGTGTAGATGTCGCCATCCATCAGGATGGAAATGCCGTTGCGGAAATCGCTTGTATCCATAGCCGAAGGGGAAACTCCTGCGTTTAATGTTCGGTTTTTGGCCGCTTCCGTAATTATAGCATATCGTCCGACCTTTGGCAACCGAGAAAGCAGGGACGTGCCGCCCTGCATTATCCGCGCCGCCTCGCCATAATTAGCCTATGACGCCCCTGTTTGCCGCTCGCCTGCGCCCCACCCCGGCCTGCATCACGCAAGCCTCCGCCGACCAGGGACTTGCCGCAGGCATGGGTTTGGCCCTGACGTCACTGCTGGGGCTGATCTTCCTGCAATACGCCCTTCCTTCGAACGCGGATGCCCACTATTGGGGCCTGAATCCGGAGGGGATGCGGCAGTTCGCTGACTACTGGAATCTGGGCCGCCTCCCGAAGATAGGCCCGGACGGCTATTCCCTGTTCTTCCGCCTCGCCCTGGTCACACTCTGGTGCGGGTACGCCCTCGCTGTTCTATCCGGCCTGCAAGGTGCCACTCTGAAGGCACGACCCCTTCTGGCACTCATCGCGGGCGCGGCTCTCGCCACGGCCCTTTTCTGCCCCCCACTGCTGTCCCACGACGTCTACGCTTACGCCGTTCATGGCCGCCTTCTGACTTTGTACGGGCAGAATCCCTATTTCGCCCGGCCGGACTTCCTGGATTCCGTGCGGGACCATGCCACACACTATGTAACCTGGAATTGGCCGAGCGTCTACGGGCCGATCTGGACCCGGATCGAGGCTGTGACCGCCCATGCGCCGGGACTCTGGACGCAGATCATCGCGTTGAAGATAGTCGAAGCGGTGGCCCTCATCGGGGTGGCTTTGGCGGGCCGGCGCATCACAGCGCATCTATGTCCAGGGCGGGAGAACCTGACGCTACTCGCCCTCGGCCTGAACCCCACGCTGCTGCTGGAAGGGCCTGGCGCGGGCCACAATGACCTGCTCCTGATCAGTCTGCTGCTCGTCGGCGCGGCTTGTTATTTGGACAAAAAATACGTGCCCGCCCTTCTGTGCCTGGGATTTTCAGTCGGCATCAAGATGATCACACTAGCCGTCCTTCCCTGGGCACTTATAGAATATGGGCGTGGCCGGTCGGGACGTCAGAAACTGGCTGCCGTCGCCGCCTCAATCGCTCTGGTCGCGTTGCCGATTATCCTCGCATTCGCCGGTTTGTGGCACGGCTCGGCGACATTGGCCGCCGCCCAGCAGCGGGCATCGTTCGGTCTGAGTGCGGCGACACTTGCCTTAGACACCCAAAGACAGACATGGCTTCAATTTCACGGAATTGGATTGAGTGGGGCTTCCTTGCTGGTCACATTGTGCCGAAACGGCTGGCTGGTCGGCCTCTACGCCGCGCTGACCCTGTGGCTCTGGCGCCGCCCCAATCGGGCTAACTGGCTGGCCGCCTGGGGCGTCTTGTCGGCCGCCCTGATGCTCCTGGCGATGGGCCTGCCGTTCCCGTGGTACGTCACCTGGTTCTGGCCGGTCTTCCTACTGCGCTGGGACCGGCTGCATCTGAGCCTGTCCAGTCTGTGCTTCGCCCTGTCACTGACCTGGACTGCGGGCTACGGCATATTGAATCGCTAGGAAAAGGACACGCCATGAACGGTATTGTGATCGTGCCGACCTATAACGAGGCGGCAAACCTGGAGCCACTACTCTTCAGGATTCTAAGCCAGCCGGTCGGGTTGGACGTGCTTGTCGTGGACGATAACTCGCCTGACGGGACGGGCGACCTGGCCGACCGGCTCTCCCACGACTGGGCCGCCACGCGCGGCCGGGTCCACGTCCTGCACCGGCCAGGCAAAGAGGGCCTGGGCCGGGCCTATCTGGCGGGCTTCGCCTGGGCATTAAAGCGCGGCTACGACGTCCTAATCGAGATGGACGCCGACTTCTCGCACGACCCCATCTTCCTGCCCGCTTTGGTAGAAGCCTCGGACACGGCAGACGTCGTACTCGGATCGCGCTATTTGGACGGCATCTCCGTCGTCAACTGGCCTCTGCGCCGGATCCTGCTGTCCTGGGGCGCGAATCGGTACGTCCGCATGGTCACGGGCCTCCGAGCCAATGACTGTACGAGTGGCTATCGCCTGTACCGGCGTGAAGCGCTGGAGGCGATGGATCTGGAAAGTGTGGTCTCCAACGGCTACTCATTCCAGGTGGAAATGACCTTCCGGGCAGGCCTGGCCGGCTGCCGGATCGCCGAAGTGCCGATCATCTTTACAGAGCGGCGACTAGGTCACTCAAAGATGTCGCGCGGCGTCATCTGGGAGTCCGCTTGGGTGCCAATCCGGCTGCGGTGCGGCGCACGCACCCTGCGCCGCCGACTGGGGCGGAACGCCGTGCCGGTGACCGCGCCGCTGCCACTGAGGAAAGCCGCCTAACGAGCCGATAATCCGTACAAATACGGTCACACGAGCGCCCCAAAGGTCAGGCATGGTCCCACTCAAACAACGTCCCGCCGCTCCCGCCTCGCCGGTCCCCGTTCTCCAAGTCGTGGAAGGCGGCGATGCGCTTCGTCGGCCTTCGCCCTTGCTTCCACTGTTGAAAGGGCTGGTCCGCGTCCTGCCCGCCGGGCTGCCGACTTGGATATACACGAGTCTCCTCAAGCCCCGGCCCCTGCGAAAATGGGCGAACGGCCTATTGCTTCGGATGATCCCAGCCAGCGTGGAAATGAACGGCGTGACGGTCGTGCTGAACCCCGCTGACCCGGTCGTTTCCAGCGCCCTCGCTCTTGGTGTTTACGAATCGTTTGAGGCCGAGCTGATCGCCCGCCTTGTTCAATCTGGCACCCGGGCGCTGGACATCGGCGCGAACGTCGGCTATTACACTGCTCTGCTGGCGCGGGCGGTCGGACCGGGCGGCTCTGTCATCGCCTTTGAGCCGGAGCCGGGCAACTTCGGCGTTCTGGGCCAGACCATCCGGGCTAACGGATTCGGCAACGTCCAGGCGATCCGAGGAGCGATCTCCGAATCGCCGGGCGAGAGTTTCCTCTTTCTGTCCGAGCAGAACGGTGGCGACCACCGCCTCTATACTACGGAGGGGCGTGAGAAGATCACCGTCCCCATTCTCTCAATTGATACGTTCCTGCCCCCCGACCAGACGGTCGGATTCGTCAAAATGGACGTCCAGGGCAGCGAAGGCCTGGCCCTGCGCGGGATGCGCGAGACACTGCGGCGCAGCCCGGACGCCCAAATCCTGTTGGAGTTCTGGCCGGAAGGGCTGACGCGTGCCGGCACGGACGCAGCCGAGCTTCTGGCGACGCTCCGGGACGACCTGGGCTTTGAACTATGGGAAGTGAACGAGGCCAAACGCAGTTTAACGCCGATGATTGACACGGCAGCTTTGATCGCCCGCAACCCCGGCCGTCGTTACACCAACCTCTACTGTGCCCGTGGTGGAAATCCTCTATGACCAGTCTTCCCCCGGCAAGCCGCAACCTGGTCCTGTTCGTCCTAGTTCAACTCGCCGCCATCCTCGGCTGCGGCTGGGCGACCTTGCACAACGGTTATCTCCGGTACCACGAAGGCGACTTAATCTACTACTATGCCGCTTCCGCGCCCCTCTGGCAGGGTCATGTGCCCTACCGGGATTTCGCCCTGGCCTACCCGCCTTTCGCCCTGGTCCCGTTCTTGCTGCCGCACCTTGCGCCCGCCGGGGCGGCGTTCGGGCTGGCATGTTACGAACGTGCCTTTCTGGTCGAGAGCGCCGTTTGGAGTACGCTCCTCGCCCTCCTCCTGATTCGCACGGCCACCCGCTGGAAGTTTGCGCTGCCACCCGAGTGTGTATTGGGCGTTTATGCCCTCCTTGCGCTGATTTTCTCCGGCTTGCTCCCCTGGCGCTTCGACCTGTTCCCTACCCTGCTGACGTTTCTGGCCTTCATCGCGCTGCTCTCAGGGCGACCTCTGGCTTCAGGCGTCTGGCTCGGACTGGGTATCGGCGCGAAGCTGTACCCCGCCGTACTCGTGCCTGTCTTCGCTCTTTACCTGCTCACCCAGGGGCGATGCCGAGACACTCTGTGGCTCGGGCTGGGCTGCCTCGGCGCGTGTGTGGCCTGCCTTCTGCCGTTCGCCCACGTCCCGCCGGCGTCATTGCTCCAGTTCGTGACCTTCCACCAGCATCGCGGCCTGGAAATCGAGAGCCTGGGCGCGGGTGCGATCCTAGCCGGACATGCGCTCGGACTGACTCAGGCCAAGCTGATGCTGAATTATGGCGCGTTCCACCTGGACTCCCCCTGGGCGCCAGCCATCCTTCATGCCTTACCCGTTGTCTTTCTCACTGTGTACAGCCTGACCTTGGCCGGCGCGTGGAGGGCCTTCCGCCGAGAGGCCAGGGCCAATGCGGGGAAGATCGCGCCGGAAACGCTGGCCCGTTACGCGGTCGCGGCCCTGCTCGCGTTTATCGCCTGCAACAAGGTCTTTTCGACGTCCTATGTGATCTGGCTGCTGCCCTTCGTGCCCCTGCTCCGGCCACGGGAGGCCGTCCAGATGGTTGTCTTGTTCTCGCTGACCATTGCCATTTACCCGTACAATTTTTATGAGATCTTGGATATGCGTTTGGCCGGTGTCCTGCTCCTGAACGGCCGAAACCTCTTGCTGGTGGCCTTGCTCGTTCAACTCGTCTACCCACCCCGCTCGGTCCGCGCCCCGTTCCTGGCTCGCCCGCGCCCCACCCGCCTGGCAGAAGCCTGAGAGAGTGCCCATGTTCCACACTGATTTCCTGCTCGCCTCGCTCTTCTGGGGGTCCGTCGGCGTTGGCTGCGTCATATACGGGAAGAAACAGGGGGCGGCCCCGGCCCTCATCGCCGGCCTGGCCCTCGTCGCCGTATCCTATTTCGTCCCCTCAGCTCTCTGGATGTCCGCCGTTAGCCTGCTCCTGCTTGGTGGCATGGTCTGGGCCGTCAAGCACGGCTACTAACCGTCCGCCCGGCGGTCAAGCTCTGCCGCGTCCAGCACCGTCACCCAGCGCCCCTCCAGGCCGATGACACCCGTTTCTTTCAGGGACCGCAGCGTCCGCGAGACGACCTCACGAACCGTCCCTAGGCGTCCGCCGATGGCGTCATTGGTCTCTTCCAGCCGAAACTTCCCACGTCCCTCCCCCAAGTCCCGAAGATACGCGGCCATCCGGGCGCGTACGCTGTACAAACTCTGCGCCTCAGCAATCCCGATCATCTGCCTCAGCCGTATGCCCAAAGCAAGAAGGCTGCGCTCAGCGATCTCCGGGTGACGCCGCAGGATCGCCCGGAACGCTTCGCGCGGGACCCGCCAAACGGCCGTTGCCGCGAAAGCCGCCTCAGCGCTGTACGGATAGTTGCCACCGTCGAACAAGGGCAGCTCGCCCACGCTCGCCCCCGCTGTTTCCTGACTTAGCGTCAGCTCCCGCCCCCGGCTGTCCAGCTTGTAGACTTTGATCGCCCCCCGCAGGACGACGAACAGCCCCATGCACCGCTCGAACTCGGAGAATAAGACTTCGCCTTTTCCCAGCGTTTGCTCCTCACCCGCCGCGAGTGGGTCCGAAATCGCTTCGTCCGGCGCGGTTTTCAGGAACAACACGCGCCTCAATGCCTCTCTCGGCTCCATACTCTGCACTCCCGTGACTAAAGTCATTGTTCGCCCGCCACCCGATGCGGTACTCTCCGCACTTACCAAGATGCGAAAGGATACACATTATGGCGCTTGTTATCACGAAACCCTGTCAGGACTGCAAAGACCAGTCCTGTGTCCCCGTCTGCCCGGTGGATGCCATCCATGAAGGCATTGTGGAAAGGAAAGGGGTCACTTACAACCAACTGTTCATCAATCCTGAGTCTTGCATCTGCTGTAGCCTGTGCGAGACCGAATGCCCAGTAGACGCAATCTACGCGGAAGACGAAGTCCCAGCGGCATGGAACCAATACGTTCAGATCAATGCTGGCTTTTTCAAGCAACCGAAAGCATGACTCTCGCAAGTCGGAGGGTCGGGTCAAGAGAAAAGGGCGGGGCTTGCCTTCTTATCCTGCTCCCCTCTTGTCCTCATCTTCCTCGACTCCCCCAGAATTGGGGGCCGGGGGCAAGCCGGCGGCAGGAGAAGCGCCCGCCACTCACGAATAGCAGGGCATGACTCCCGCTCTTTCCCCCGAACGCCTCGCCCGCGCCGATGCCCTCCTCACGGGCGGCGTCACGGACGGCCTGTACACCCACGCCGTCTATGCCCTGGCACTCGCCGGGGAGGTGGTCGCGCTCAAAGCGTTCGGAGCGGCGACAACCGACACGGTCTTTGATTTGGCCTCGCTCACTAAGCCCATGACGACGGCGACGTGCCTGATGCAGCTTGTGGAGGACGGACGCCTGCACCTGCGCCAATCCGTTCACGGCTTCTTTGAGGACGAGTTCGGCCCCCTGCCCCACCTGAGCGGCATGGAAATCCGTCACCTACTCACCCATGTGTCCGGCCTGCCACCGATCCCACGCTGGCCCGCCGAGGGCGCGCAGGCGTCTCATCGGGAGATGCTCCAAGCGGTTCTGGCGACGCCGACTCTGCGGCCGGCTGGGGAGGGCTACACCTACTCCGACACGGGCTATATTCTGTTGGGCGAGATCGTCGCCCGCACGGCCAGGCAAACTTTGGACGCCGTGTTCCAGAGTGGGGTCCCCGCGCGGCTGGGGATGGAGCGGCTGACGCTAGGTTTTCTCCTGCACCGAGGAGACATCGCGCCGACCGGCTCGGAGCCGCCGGGCACCGTCCATGACCCGCGTGCCCGCGACCTGGGCGGCGTAGCCGGTCATGCCGGCCTGTTCGGGACGGTCGGCGACGTCCTGGCATTCGCGGAGGCCATACGCACAGGCGGCGATCCCCTCCTGTCCCGTGCTTCGACTCGGCGAATGGGCGTGAGCCAGATCCCTCCGAGTGTTGGCTTCCAGTCCTACGGGTGGTTTTGTGCGGGCAACGACTATCTGCCGCAAGGGGACCTGTTCTCGGATCACTCGTTTGGGCATTCCGGCTTCACAGGCACGGCCCTCTTAGTAGATCCCGCCGTGGACGTTTCGCTCGTGCTCCTTACCAACCGCGTAGTCAACACGAAAGAGGACGGCCGCCGCTTCCTGCGCCTACGACGGCTCTGGCTGAACACAGTTGCCGCCTCGCTGCTCTGATTAATGCTATTCTGGGAAAAGAGTTGACAAAAACTTAACGCAAATGTTTCTTGGAAAAGGCATACTCTCGTCAACTCCCCCGTGTTCTCCTGGAGGCTCAGGCGGAAACCGCCCACTAGGCGGCCTAGACCTTCCACGCGCTCGCCCAGGATTTAGCCCAGTCCGGGCGCTATGTCGGAACAGCCAAGCGGATTGAGGCGGATGCCGACAACCTGACGCACGAGTTGGTGTCCAGAGCCGACGCCAAGTTCATCACGCCGCTGGACAAGAGTGACCTGCACGCCCTGTCTCACGCCCTGGACGATATTTCGGATACTCTGGAGTCCGCCGTGGCCCGAGTTGCGCTGTACTGGCTGACGACCGCCAGCCCTGACCTCAC
>JAYTRQ010000695.1:0-3069 GCA_043746125.1 Armatimonadota bacterium
AGAGCGGAGGGTGCCATAGACGAATGGCTGCAAGGCAATCTTGTTGGCAAGCCGCTTCTCGTAAGCAACGTCGGCGGCGTACTGACAGCCATGATTGAAGGCCTCCACGGTTTTGAGTAAGGCTTGGAATTGCTGTTGAGAGGGCTCTAACTTGATGACGATGACCTGTTTCATTTCGGGTCTATTATGCCGTAATAAGAGTCTTTATGCAGCACGAAACATTCAGCACGGGGAATATCTTGTCTTCGGAAAGACAAGACGACATTTCCTCCCCATGTCCAAAGCCAGGGGCCTCCATGCCCCTCAAAGTTGGTGAGTGCGCCGAGAAGTCTCGAAAGCACAGCCCTCGACTTCGGGGGCAGCTTTTTGGCGGACGAAAGCCGGGCACTATTCGCGGATTGGCTGGAAGGTAATGAGGGAACAGAGCACGCGAAGTTCGTGGAGCAGTTGCTGGCGCTAACAGCGTAGGATCAGAACTCAAGTTGTGACGGCAGATGCCAGCCCAAGAACCCTCCGAGCAGCATCAGAGCGCCCACGAGGCCGCAGGCGAGGCCGAAGTACCAGACCCAGCGGTTCCGGGTCAGGGCGGCGACGGCCGAGAGCGCAATGGCGATCTGGCACAGGCTCACCGAGAAGGCGAAAATGTGGTGGTGGTCGAAGTCGGCGTCGGCCTCTTTGCGCTTCGCCTCGGCCTGCGCCTCCAGCGCCTGGGCTTTGCGCTGGATGTCTTCCCCTTCGTGCTTGTAACGCGCGGCCTCCGCCAAACTCTGCTTCCGGGCGGGCGAGCCGGGGGGGAGCGTAAGAGCGGAGGCCGTATAGACCACGCCTTTGATGCCCTTGGCCTGGTAGTAGTTCCACTGGTCCGCCGCCCGCGTCAGATTGCTCACCTCGTCGTTCTTGGCAATCAAGGCTCCATTGATGAGGACGCCGGAGCGCAGGGCACCGAGGGCGGCGATCACAGCCAGGAGGGCGGTGGCGACCGCAATAAAGCGGGTCCAGCCCTCGTGTTCCTTCATGGCCGCTTTCTCCGCCTCGGTCGCCACCTCACCCTCTCCGTGGGCCTCTTCGTACGCTTTCCTGATGTGGTCATGAGCGTGTTCCAGTGGCACTTCGATCTCGTCAGGCATGATCTTTTCCCTTTCCCGCCTGCCTTTTAACCCGACGGCAGCGTGTTGATGGCACGGGCGGCGAGGATGGCGATAATCGTCAGCGAGATCACCGCCTGCACCATCATCAGCAGTTTGGCCCATCGGCGCAGGACGGCCGTGTCAGCGGGAGACAGGGCCGTGCTGGTGTTGAAAGCTAGGAACAGATAGTCCATAAATCCGGGCGACCAGTCGGCCTCGCCCAGGCCAGCCAGCTTATCGTCCGGCAGAGCCATCTGCGGGAACAGGAACGAGCCACGCCGGTGGCCGGGCCGCAGATCCCGCTGGTTCGGCCCGCCAGCGTCCAGGTGCCAGTACCACAGGGCGAACACGAGGATATTAGTCAGCCAGAGCGCACCGGCCGAGATCAGCAGACGGATCGGCGACTCTTTGTGCATCTCCAGTGACGCGACCAGCTTGATCAGAGAGGCGATCAGGAAGAACGTCTCCACGCCGGCCACGGACAGCCCGAGAAGGCGGTTGACGTTGAAGTGGCCGCGCAGGCGCGTCATCAGGGTCGGGACGAGCAGGACGCTCACGATGGCGAAGGGCAGCCAGCGCGGCCCGAAGGACAGATACTTAGGCAGGGCGGCGAACAGGCCGCCGCCGGCCAGCAGCGCGACTACAGCGGGCCAGCGCGGCTCGGGGTCGTCGCGAATCTGCTCGTAGCCGTGCTGGACGGTGTCAAGGGCCACTCGCCCACCGTGCCGGACGGACTCGCTGGCGGCCTGGGCACCGTGCCACAGGTTCGGACGACGGCCCTCGTCCGGGCCGTTGTCGGGGTCCTGATGTTCTGGTTGAGGGTCTTCTTTAGGTGTCATAATTCGTTCAAATCAGAAGTTCAAATCTGATGGATCAGCGTGTACAGCCCGCAGCCCAGGCCGACGACGACCACGGCCCGCCGGACGTTCGCCTGCCCAACGCGCCGGGCGAGACCCGCCCCGCCCCAGCCGCCCACAACGGCGGCCACGGCCATGAGCAGGGCTAGCTTCCAGTCTACCCGGCGATACAGGATAAATGTCAACGCCCCCACCCCGTTGATGCAGACAGCGGCGAAATTCTTCAGCGCGTTCATGCGATGGATGTTGGTCTGGCCTAAAAACCCCAGCGCAGCCAGCATCAGAATCCCGATGCCTGCCCCGAAGAAGCCGCCGTAGACGGCGACGAAGAACTGGAAGACGACCGCGCCGAGCGGCAGCCTGCCCGTCCCGGTCCCAGAGTCAGATTGCCCGATGTGACGTCGTACCCAATCCTGGATTAGAAACAGGAACGTGGCCGCGAGGATCAGCCAGGGCACCAGGCGGCTGAACAGAGCGGCGGGGACGTGCGTGGCAAGATACGCGCCCACAGCCCCGCCCAGAAGGCTCGGTCCGGCCATCGCCCACAGGCCGCGCCGATCCCCTCCCAGTTCGTTCCGGTAGCCCCAGAAGGCGCTGAGGGAGCCGGGCACGAGGGCGACCGTGCTGGTGCCGTTGGCAAACACGGCCCCGTTCGGCATCGGCCCTAGCACGGCCAGAAGGGCGGGGAAGGTCAGGAGAGTCCCACCGCCCGCGACGGAGTTGATCGCCCCGGCCGCGAAGGCGGCGGCAAACAGCAACAGGAGTTGGAGGGGTTGGGCAGGCATGGGCGGCACGAGGGAGCAAGTCTGGGACGACTCATTTTACCCACAGGGGCAGGAATCCAGCGGCTCTGCGGTAAAATTAAACAAACGACACAGAGAATGTAGCGAGAGAGTCACCAAGAGCAATGGCGCGTACCGAACCTAGAACCGAAGAAGTGATTGAAGAGCCGTCCGGCGGAGCACTCCGGTCCGTCCCCCTCCGGCGCGAAAGCCCCCGCGCGCGGGCGATCCTCATTGGCGCGATCGGGGCCGGGGCGGCCGCGTTCCTGGTCACGTGGGCCGAGATGGTCTTGCAGACCATCA
>JAYTRQ010000696.1:0-3059 GCA_043746125.1 Armatimonadota bacterium
CCCAGTTGCTTCGCGCCGGGGAGTGGTGTATTTTTCGGGCCGGAGGGAAGCGCGTCTCCCCCGGCCCCCACCCTAATCAAAACTTAATTCTAGGGGAGCCAGAGTGGGAACCAAGAGTCGCTGCGAGGAGTGGGACAGCTCAGGACTGCAAGGCTCACGGTCTACCGGCAGGGACAATAGCGCCCCGTGCTCTCACAGGGCAGTGGGGGATAAGTTACGCCCCTGCCAAGCGGTTTGAGCCTCCCTGCCGTGCTCCTGCTTCACAGAGCCAACCACCGCACAGGCTGACCCTCCGCCGCGCCTGCTCATCTCCTCTTCCGCGCCGCCGCCGCGTCCAGCGCCGAGACCGACGTCGCCACGCTGTTCCCCGCCGCATCCACTCCCACTCCCAGCCGGACCGAGACGCGCATCCCTGCCGCGATGTCCGTCAGCGAGGCGGGGCGGCGGCGCACCTTGACCCGCGTCTTCGTATCCACGCCAACCACCTGGGGTGCCCCCACCTTGTCCTGCACCGTCAGCGTCCCCGCGTCCGGCTGGACGTCGAGCACCGTCCCCGAGAGGAAGCCCACCCGGCGCGTCTCACCGGCAGCAGTGTCCGTGTCGGAGGCCTCGGACACGGACACCGCGGACAGCGGGCCGCCCGGCAGGGCGCGCGTCACGACCTGGACCTCGGTCCCCGGACCGAACGCCGATGCCACACTGACCACGCCTTCGACTCGGTAGCGGGTGTGGGCCGAAACCAGCAGTGTCAGCGGCACGCCGTCCGGGCTGTCGGAGGGCAGCACTACCCACTCCCGTGGCGACTGACTGACGAGCGTGCCTACGAGCGGACGTCGCCGGTATCGCTCAATGGCTGCGTCCGACTCGGCATCGCAGAGCAGGGATACCTGGGGTCGCCCGCCTGGTCCGACGTGCTGTCTCAGAACGAGCGTCTCGCCCGGTGAAAAGTCTTCCGCCGAGACCCGCAGGCCGCGCCGCAGGAGCCATGAAGCGGGCGAGACGGTCAGGTTCAGCGTCCGCCCTGCCTCATCTTGGACCTGAACGTGCGGGGCAGTCGCGAATATCAGCGTGACGACAGCGGCTGCCGGACCGGGGCGGTCGGCGTGGGCGGGGAACGTAAAGAGCAGGCCGGCGACAAGGGCCAGGGGGCGCAATGAGCGGGCAACGTTTCCGTAGGTCATGGGGTATTCCTCCGAGAACGCCAAAGAGCTCTGATCTCTGGAGCGTGGCCAGCAGCCGGTTCACGATGTTTTTTGCGGGCACCGCCCTGTGCCACAACTTTGGAGCGTCCATCATGCGACCCAGAGCTTTCGCGCTGCCCGCGTCCACTAAGTCCGGCCATAAGGCCGTACGTGACCACAAGGCCATACACTGCCACCACATGGTCTCAGGGCAAGGCAAGAGAGGCAGCCATGGGATGATGAACGGCCAGGCCATGCCAGCCGGTCAAGGCGCGACTGGTCGAGCCGCACCGCCGAACGGAGCGGGCGGGGCTGCCGCCGCCGGTACGCTCTAACGAGGCTGCCTTGCCCTAAACGGAAGGGCACGTCCGTTCAAGGCATTGTCATGTCCATGTGGGATATTTTCTGAGGAGCAAAGAGGATGTTGCCGGTGTAGGAATTGTCCTGAAACGTCCCAAATATCCGAATGGGGGTACCGGAAGGCTGCGTTATCACTCCCTGGTTCCGCGTTACTCCGCTGCCAAACCCGACGCCGCTGCACAGCCCCATATAACTTGGGGGGATGGTTCCGCAGTTGAAGTGCGATGGTGTTCCCTTACTGCCGTCCAATTTGGTGCCGTTGTCGAATGTGACATCGTGGCTCTGCCCATCCGTATAATAGGCGGTGAGGGAGAAGCAGAGGAAGCCGGCCGGGCAGCCGTTAGTGATTCGTGTCACGACCCCGTGGTCGAAGGCGACCGTGCTGGAATGGTTGTAGGCTTCCACCGGTGTCAGCAGCCCGACGGGTAGGAGGTTCGCCGCCAGCGCCACAGCAGCGAGGCCGGAGGCCGCATAGCGCCCGAGACGATGCGGGGGCGCGTATGCTGTCGATCCCTCAGTCTCGGAACGCCGGAGGGCTGCCAGGCCCAGGCCCAGAAGCCCCCAGAAGAGCAGCGACGTCTCCCCAAACTGCCAGGAAGGGCTGGCGAGGGCGTCCACGGCCTGCCCAGCCACAAGACTCAGAGCCGCGATCAGCAGGGCGGTGCGGCCCTGCAAACGACGCCCGCGCGATCGGCGCAGCTCGCGCAAGGCTTGGAGGGTGAAGGTCAGCAGGACGCCTGCGTACAGGCCCAGCCCGACCAGGCCAGTCTCCGCCGCCGTTTGTAGGTAGAAACTGTGCGCCTCTTCCGACAGGGAAGGCCGCGCGTCCGGCTCCAGCGTCAGTCCCCCATCGGCCCACGCGCTCTGCCGGGACGGGTAGCGGCCCAGGCCGATGCCCGTGAGGGGCCGTCCCGAGACCAAAAGAGCCGCCCCACGCCAGTCCAACAGGCGTCCCTGCCAGCTTCCATCCCCGCCGAGTGCAGTCAGCGTCGCGGCCCGCTGCGTGAGCGGCCCGCGCAGTCCGCCGTCGGCCATCGTCCAGAAGACCCCAGCCATTCCCACCAGCATCAAGAAAGGCAGCAGGACCCGCCGCCCGTTCCGCCGGACGGTTTCGAGTTGGCCGGACTGGGACAGCCATAGACCGGCGAATGTGAGAGACGCGATCAAGCCTCCCGCCCACGCGCTGCGCGTCTCGCTCAGGATCAGGCACGCCGCACCACCGCCCGCCACGGCTAGCCCACCCCACCGCCAGGCCGGGACGTGCGCGGTCAAGGCCAGGGCGACCGGCAGGGGCAGAAGGATCAGTAGGGCGCTCCCATAAAGCTGATGGTCGTGATAAGGCCCAGCCAGGCCGCCTTGCCCCGGCTGGAAACCGCCCCAGACACCCGCCAGCGCCATCAGCCCGGCCAGAACGGTCGCCAGGCGTGCGCCAAGATCGGGCCGCCGCAAGGCCAGGCTCAGCGTCAAGGCCAGGCCGATGCCCGCGCTCCAGCGCAGGGCTTCCGTCAGGGCGGCCCG
>JAYTRQ010000697.1:0-3054 GCA_043746125.1 Armatimonadota bacterium
AACCTGGTGTATCAGGCCGTCACTCTGCCGGGATACAGCGGCGTGGCAGGCGTCACCGCCGTGGCCGACACCCAGGGGAACGCGACCACCGCGACCGCAACCGTCTCCGGGCAGACCGCCCCGCTCACCGCCAAGTTCACCTGGCAGCCCGCTCAGGGGCAGACCCTGCTCACCGACCCGGCCCCCACCGCCGCAATCGTCCTCCAGAGTTGCACTGCCTCCTGCCACAGCAACCGCGTCTATGGCCCCGTCACCTGCTCCTGCACGGATGGGCTGGGCGGGAGCGTCTCCACGACGCCTCCGACGGAGAACGCTTCAAGTCACAGCGTCCAGTATGTGGCTGGGACGGTTGCGGGGGACGGCAGCGTGAGCGTGTCGTGTTCGCCGAGCGCGATCTACACCGTTGGCAACGGCAACGCGCTCGTCACCTACAACCCGACCATCACGCCCGTCTACCTCAACCTGACCGGCACGAAGCTGGACGCGAACAAGAAGGACAACATCCTGGTGGGCCAGAGATGCGCGGCCAGCATTAGCGGTCTTCCCGGCGGCACGGGATGGACGACCACCTACGCCTGGAAGGTCAGCGGCACCACCTTCCAGACGTGGAGCGCGGACACGCCTGCCGTTGGAGGTAATCCGTATAATCCAGATGCCTCCTACGAAGTCGACGGCCCCGGCCCGCTCACCAACCCAACCGCACAATGGTATTGGAATGACATCCAGGGAACACAATCAGAGACCGTAAGTTGTACTGTGACTGTGACGCCGCCCGCCGGACAGGGGAGTGCTTTCACGGTGAAGGCGACGAAGCAAGTTACTGTAATGCGGCCAGGATTCACAATAACAGGAACTGGCGGCAATATGCAGGTCAACACAGCTACCCCTGCGGGCAACGGTGCTGATTACTGGCTTTATGCTGGCCCGGCGGCTGGGAGTAGTAAGACAGCGGGTATGGCCTGGGATGCCACAGTGTCTTCGCCGAATCCTACTTTGTTCGGAGCGGGAAATCTGATAATGGTGCAAACTGTTAATCCCAATCTGAGCTATGTGGACACCGACTATACTTTGGTTCCCTCAACCCATTCCTGGTCGGAGAACGGGAAGCAGGGGCTAGATTTAAGCTATCCTTACCCCTGGTCACAGGGGGCGCCGAGTTACTACGGAGGTGATCTTCCTGGCATAAACGTAACGTATTTTCAGTCGGTATGCTCAAACAGCGGCCGTGATATGGTATCAGCACAGGTGGGCGATCAGTTTGATGACTACCTTATGTATTTTGCACCTGGCTCTGTCCAATGTGTCCCTCTAGCATACCTTCCTTGGAGTACGAATGGGAATGCCGCCCTCCCCAGCACGGGCAAATGGGCTAGCTTCGGGTCAGGTTCGGCGGGTCCTATAATCCCAAGTGGAATGCCCCGGCCTTTCTACCCCAGCAAAGATTTCCCGATGTGGACCCTAATCAGTGTTGCCGACACTGGCAGTTGGTAGTTTTCGGACTTGTCCATCACCATTGGCAGGCTCTTGCAGACCCAATAGGCAAGCTTTCAGAATCTAAAGAATTGGAGACAATCATGGATAAAAAAACATTAATAACTAGCGTGGCCTTGAGCAGTTTTCTCTGCGCGACGGGCTGCGCTTTAGCTCAGCTTCACCGCCAAAATGGGCGTGGTCCAATCAGCGGCCCGGTTATGGCTCCCTTAACACCCGCCCTAAAGGCAAGACAAGACGAGAAGTGGCGGTTGGATCAGGCCGCAAAGACGGCTTTGGATGTCGGAGACTATGCGGAAGAGGAAGCCAATGCTCGCCAGTCCCTGGCCTTGGGCGTAGGCTCAGGCTTATGCCAGGACCTCTTGGCACAGGCGCTTTATTCGCAAGGCAAGAACCAAGAGGCGTTCCAGGTTTACAAGACGATCTCGGACCAGGGGGGCGATTTCGCGCGTAACCTCATACCTTACGCGGTCCTGTCACTAAAGGCAGGCCACTGGGTGGAGGCAGTCAATGCCTACAACAAGGCTCTACCAAGCCTTTCATTTGGGAGCGTTATGGTGGCGGGCAGCCACTTCTCCCCTGACGTGCCGCAGCCGAAAGAGCTAGCGGTCGCCCTGCACGTCGCCCAAGGACTTACCTACGAAGGCGAACCTGGCTGGGGAAGCCATCCGCGCCATGAAGAGGCGATGCGTGAACTCGATCAAGCCCTGCGGCTTGCGCCCAATTCCGCCGTGACGAACTACTACTATGGCTTCTGCTGGCAGTATTTACCGCTGAACGGCACGACCAGAGCGGCCACTGCGAAACGGGCGAAGGCTGCCCTTCAGAAAGCAGCGTCTTTGGACCAGGGTGAGATCAAAAAGGCTTCCGAGGCGGCCTTGATAAACATGAGGTAGGCCGCTAGTGGGAGCGCGACAAGAAAAGGCCGGGGCATACGCCCCGGCCTCTCTCTTTTTGACTGCTACACGAAGTTGAGGTGCGGGAAGTTCCCGGCCAGCACGGGATTAGACGGCGTTTGAAGCCACTTGTCCAGGAGGGTGGCGTAGACGGAGCGGAAGTCGGTGTGCATCCGCAGGTCGCCGTCGTCCAGGTCGGTCAGGCTGGGGTAGTCGCCGTAGACGCCACCCTTGATGCCGCCGCCCGCCAGGAACAGGACACTGGCCGCGCCGTGGTCGGTGCCGGCCGAGCCGTTCTCTTTGACGCGCCGGCCGAACTCGGAGAAGGTCATGGTCACGACGTCGTTGGCCCGGCCCTGTAGGGTCAGGTCGGCGTAGAAGGCCGTGACGGCACTCGCAAGTTCGCCCAGGAGGTTCGCGTGGCCGCGAGGCTGGTTGGCGTGGGTGTCGAAGCCGCCCATGCTCAGGTAATAAACGCGCGTGCCGACGCCGCCCGTGATGAGCTTGGAGATGGTGTGCAGGCCGCCGCCCAGCCCTGTGGCGGGGTAGTGGGAGGCGTCCCCGGCCTTGATGTCGTAGTCCTTCATGGCCTTCTTCAGTTCCAGGCTGCTGGAATAGGCCTCGCTGCCGACGTTGCGGACGAACTCGGCGTTGGAGCCGGCGACCG
>JAYTRQ010000698.1:0-3045 GCA_043746125.1 Armatimonadota bacterium
GGACGCGTCGTGCCAAAGACGACGCCGATACGACAGGATCGCTTCCGGGCAGGCCGATCCCCTCGGACGCAGCCCGCTGGGAGGCTCTGCTGGAGACCACGGACGACTCCGTCCTGATGGCCGACGGCGAGGGCCGCATCCGGCTTTCTAACTCCGTCGCCGACGCCTTGTTTGGTGTCCCCTCCGGCGGTACGCTGCTGGCCCACACCCTCAGCAGTGACCTGGACGACCTGTTTCGTACCTCTGTCCGCCGCCACGCTTGCGTGGAGCGCGAGGTGGCCCTGAACCAGCCATCCGCCCGGACCCTGCACGTCCGCATCACGCCGATCTCCGATGCCGAGTATCTTTTAGTCTTGCGCGACCTGACCGAACTCCGGCGCTTGGAGCGGGTCCGGCGGGACTTCGTCGCGAACGTCTCCCACGAGCTACGAACGCCGCTGACGTCTATCAAGGCGATGGCCGAGACGCTTTTGGACGGGGCGCGGACGGACGAAACGGTCGCGCCGCGCTTCCTCCAGACCATCATGCGTGAGTCGGACCGCCTTGTCCGTCTGTCCACGGACCTTCTGGACCTATCACGGGTCGAGGCGGTCAGCCTGGAGAAGACGCCAATTGACCTGGCCAGCCTGGTCGCCGAAGTCGCCGCCCGGCTCACCTCTCAAGCGGAGAAGGCCGACATCACGCTGTCCAATACGATTCGCTCCCCACTCGTCGCCGCCGCCGACCGGGACGAGATGGCGCAGGTGCTGGTCAACCTGCTGGACAACGCCATCGCCTACACCCCGCGCGGCGGCTTCGTCACGCTGAGTTCCCACGAGACGTCCGACGCCGTCACGGTGTCGGTGTCCGATACGGGCATCGGCATCCTCTCCCACGACATCCCCCGCCTCTTCGAGCGCTTCTACCGTGCGGACAAGGCCCGCAGCCGCGCCTCCGGCGGGACCGGCTTGGGCCTGAGCATCGTCAAGCACATCGTCGAGAACCACGGCGGGACGGTGAAGGTGGAGAGCGAGTACAACAAGGGCAGCATATTCTCATTCACGCTGCCGAAGTCGTAGCCCACTTATTTTCCAGCCCTATTCTTGAACCACTCAATGCCTCCATAGGCCGCTATGAGAGTCACCAGAATCAGCAGATAGGTATACCAGTGAGGCAGATGGCGTTCGCTGTGCAAAAAACCGATGGTGAAGATGGCGATCGTGACTGACGCCTGGATCAGTGCCTGCCTCAACCACTTGGGCAACTTGACACGGAGTGGCTTTGCACGAGGTATCTCCGGCGGCGCGAGAGTGGGCGCGGGCGGCCAGGTGGTGGGTTGTTCGGGTGTGTCCATGTTGAGGACCGTATTGAGGACCATGCGTTGAAACGCACGGCTAACCGGCCTTCGGCCAAGAAGTACAGCTTCGCGGGACTAGAGTCGGGCATTTCCAGTGCCGTGGAGCGGTGCTTCCCGGCGTCCGCGCCGGTTAGCCGTGCCATTCATGGCATGGTCTTTCTAATTCGCCAGCCGCGCCCGCATCCGCTCGGCGAACTGCTCCACCCCGTAGGCAATCGTGTTCAAGGCGCGGCCGAAGACCTCCCGGAAGCCTTCGGCGGACGGCAGGGGCACCTCCAGGCCGAAAGAGACGTGGTTGGCGTTCTCCTCGTCCATCAGCGTCACCTTGATCGCCTTGACGGCCTTATTGACGTCGTTGGCCGCTTCCAGGCCCACCGCGCGGCTTGGGACTGCCCCGGCGAAGTCGAAGTAGCTAAACAGGTTGAAGAAGTCCGGGTCGGCGGCATCGGGGAAGGTAAAGTAGGTCTGGCCTTCCTTCTTGAACATCACGCCCAAGCCGTCCTCGGTCGGCACGTAGCCCTCGGCTTTTAAGAACCCCAGCATCGCCTCTTTCGGATCGGCCATTAGTATCCCCTCTCTTCCCTCAGCCACCGCGCCGCATCTTTGGCGTGGTAGGTCAAAATCAGGTCCGCGCCCGCTCGCTTGATGGACGTCAGGATCTCCAAGGCCGTGGCCTTCTCGTCCAGCCAGCCATTCGCGGCGGCGGCCTTCACCATCGCGTATTCGCCGGACACGTTGTAGGCGGCGACTGGCAGATGAGTCAGGTTCCGCACCTCACGGACGACGTCCAGGTAGGCCAGAGCGGGCTTGACCATGACTATATCTGCACCCTCGGCGATGTCCTGCTCCACTTCTTTCAGCGCCTCCCGGCGGTTCGCCGGGTCCATCTGGTAGGTTCGTCGGTCCCCAAACGCCGGGGCGCTGTCAGCCGCCTCTCGGAACGGGCCGTACATGGCGCTGGCGTACTTGGCCGCGTAGGAGAGCAGAGGCGTGTCGGAGAAGCCCTGGGCGTCCAGCGCATGGCGAATGGCAGCGACGCGGCCGTCCATCATGTCGGAGGGCGCGACGACATCCGCACCCGCAGCGGCGTGAGAGACGGCCGTACGAGCGAGCAGGTCCAGGCTCGGATCGTTTAGAATGCGCTCGCCCTCCACGATGCCGCAGTGGCCGTGGGACATGTACTCGCACAGGCAAACGTCCGTGAAGACCAGCAGATCCGGGTTATCAGCCTTGAGGGCGCGAACGGCCCTCTGCACAATGCCATCGTCGGCGTACGCGCCACTAGCCTCCGTATCTTTGCTCTCGGGCAGGCCGAACAGCAGCACGGCGGGCAGGCCCAGAGCAGCGATGCGATCGGCCTCTTCCCGCAGGGCGTCTACGGTAAGCTGCGCTACACCAGGGAGCGACGAGATGGGCCTTCGGCCCCGGCCCACACCTGGAACGACGAAAAGCGGGTCTATCAAATCCGAGACGGCGAGACGGGTTTCGCGCACCATGCCGCGCAGGGCGGGCGTCCCACGCAGCCGCCGGGGCCGATGCTGAGTATTTTGGTATTCCATAAAGGCATTATACCCAACTATCGTGCAAAGGCGCGGTTTGGACGGTTAGGCCGGAGTGCGGGGCCGGAATCAGAATGGCCTCAGCGCCCGCATCGGTCAGCGCCCGGATCGTCCGGGCCGGGTCGTGCGTGAGGGCGAGGATGGTCCCGC
>JAYTRQ010000699.1:0-3043 GCA_043746125.1 Armatimonadota bacterium
GATCGGTGGGCAAGCCCCAAAGCTGAAGGCGTTCGTTTCCATTTCCTACGGCTGCGATAAGTTCTGCGCCTTCTGCATCGTGCCCCTCACCCGGGGTAAGGAGCGGTCCCGCCCGGCCGACGAGGTTGTGCTGGAAGTGGAGCGCCTGGCCTCGCTCGGCACCAAGGAGGTGACACTGCTGGGCCAGACCGTCAACTCCTACGGCAAGTTTTTGGACATCCCCTGCACATTCACCGAACTGTTGACTCGCCTGAACGCCATCGAGGGAATCGAGCGCATTCGCTACACGTCGCCGTACCCTAAGGACTTCAATCAGGACGTCATTAACGCCATCGCGGGCCTGCCTAAAGTCTGCGAACAGGTGCATATGCCGGTGCAGGTCGGTGACGATAATTTGCTAAAACGAATGGGCCGGGGCTACACGCTGGACCAGTACAAGGACATCGTCGCCCGCCTCCGCTCGGCCGTCCCGGACGTCGGCCTGACGACGGACCTGATGCTCGGCTTCCCCGGCGAAACCGACGAGGAATACGAGAACACGATGCGCTTTGTGGCCGAGACGCGCTACGACGGGGCCTTCATGTTCGCCTATTCGCCCCGCGAGGGCACCAAGGCCGCTGTGCTGGACGATCAGGTCCCGGAACTCGTCAAGCTATCGCGTTTAAACGCGCTGATCGAATTGCAAAATCGAATTACCTTGGAAATGAACGCGAGCCAGGTCGGGAACGTCTACGAGGTTCTGGTGGAGCGGCGCTCGCCCAAAGACCCATTGAAGTGGACGGGCCTGAACCGGCAGGGGAAGACGATCAACTTTCCCGCGAGCGGGGACCTGTACGGGCAGTTGGTGCAGGTGAAGGCGGTCCAGTCGCACCTGTGGGGCTTTACAGGCGAGCTGCTGCCGACCCGTATCGAGGGCTACCGGGGCCGCGGGCTGGGGCTGGCGATGGCGGAGTAAATCCCGGCACTGGAAGTGCCGGTCTACCCGGAGGAAACCCCTCCGAGGCTGAGGGCACGGGTGTAGGGGCGCTGCTTGCTGCGTCCTTCTTAGTCCTGGAAGAACTCTCTTAGTCCCGGAGAGACTTTCTCCGAGTAGATCGGCACTTCCAGTGCCGGGATCCGCGTATGAGGCACTATGAGCAAAGGCAAAAAAATCGCGCTGTGGTCCGTTCTGAGCGTCGTCTTCGTCCTCGCCGTCAGTGCAGGCGTTGTGCTGCACAAGGTTGGGCAGATGGTCGGCGGCCGGAACGGGGGTATGAGGGAGGGCCTCGGGGGCATCAGAGAAGCCCTGGAACCCAAAGAAGGCTTCCCCGGAGTGGGCCGCCTCACTATTGTCTGCATGGGTATTGACGATAACTGGACCAACAGCGACGTCGTCTACACCGCCCAGGCCCGCACCGATACGCTGTTCATGCTGACGATGGACCTGAACACCAAAAAGGTGACCATGCTGTCCATCCCGCGTGACACCTACGCCCACATCGTCGGGACTAAAAACGACTGGCATTTTAAGATCAACTCGGCCTATGAGACCGGCGGGCCTGACCGGACGGTCGCCACCGTCAACGAGTTTCTGGGCACCAGCGCCACGCACTACTTGGTCCTCAACATAGACGCCACCAAGAAGATGGTGGACGCCCTGGGCGGCGTGGACGTGGACGTCGAGCATTCGATGCACTACCACGACCACTGGGGGCACCTGTTTGTTGACCTCGAGCCTGGCTTCCAGCACCTGAACGGCGACCAGGCCGTCGGATTCGCCCGCTACCGGCACCCGGACGCCGGTAAAAAGCCTAGCCCCGAAGACGGCGACGACCGGCGCATCTACCGCCAGCACGTCCTCTTGCGGGCGATGGTCGCCAAAGCCAAGTCTTTCGCCAACGTCACCCAGGCCCCGAAACTGGTAGACGTCGCCCTGTCGTCGGTCCGCACCGACCTGACCCGGCAGCAGCTCTTTGATCTGGCCGCCATCTTCAAGGGCGTCCAGCAGGACGACATCCGCACCGCCTCCCTGCCCGGCGAGGACTACCGCGACGAAAAGGGGGCCTGGCTGGTCCGAGTCAAGCCCGAAGACGCCCACGCCTACGCCGACTGGCTGGTCAAGGGTGACGAGACCGACGCCCGGAAGATCGTCACGGTCGTTGTCAAGAACGGCACCGGCACGCCCGGCCTGGCCCAGCACGCCGTCGCCCAACTCAAGTTGCTTGGCTACGCGAACGTCCAGAACGGCGGCAACGCCGGGCCTGTTCGCCCCCACCGCGCCCACGTCCAGTTGACCGGTGTGGACACGACCGCCCCGTTAGGCGTCGCCCGGACCGTCCTGCTGGATACGGGCGTCCCCAACCCCGACGCGCCCGGCGACATCGCGCTGATCCTCGGTGTCTCGTCCCCGATCACCGCCCGTCACCCCGTCAAGCCCAACCGCATTGGCTGGACCCCCCCCGCCGCCGTGTTCGTGACCTTGGGCCAGGACTACGCCGCGTCCGTCCTCGCCAGCGGGGCGCTGCAAGCCGACAAGGCTGCGGCTCCGGCGGCGAACTAGGGCGTTTCGGCCACTTGGTTTGTGTAGGGGCGGGGTCCCCCCGCCCTCCTTTCCCTCTCCGCCGCTGTTGAAAATTGTTTGCCGTATCACAGAAAAGCACTTGACACCCCGCGCGAACCGTGTTACAATGGGAACGTGACGCTAAACGGGAGCGTCCTTCGGTCATAGCCGTCTCGGCCCTCGCGCCATGTCGCCGCTGTCTGATTGGAGGATTTTCATGCACCGCCCCGTCGCCTGTCCGCTCCTTCGTCTATCCGCTCCTTCGCCGCTCTGGCGGCTCTGATCAGCACTGCCTCCGCCCATGCCGGCACCTACTCCGCCCCTGTCTACAGCGGAGGCCAAGTGACGATCACTGACAGTACCAGCCCTAACCCTCCCGTCAAACGCCCCTACACCACCAATCTGGTGTATCAGAATACGACCCTGCCCGGATATAGCGGCGTGGCCGGCGTCAGCCCCGCAGCCGACGCCCAGGGACACGCGACCACCGCGACCGCCACCGTC
>JAYTRQ010000700.1:0-3035 GCA_043746125.1 Armatimonadota bacterium
TTCTACCTCGCCGCGCAGAACGTTCTGGTCTCGCAGATCGCCAAAGTCCTGTTCTGGCAGCCTGCCGACAGCCACCTCATACAGCCGCTGACGACCATGGGCGTTTATGACGTCGGCATGCTCGGTCTCTACGCGGCGGCGCTCCTGTTCCGGCGCTCACGCCTTGCGCGTCGGCAGCCGCCCTTCATGCCGGAGACCGATCCGACGCGCCTGATGTGGGTCGCTTATATCTCGACGGCACTTTTTCTGTTCCAGGTCGTGTTCGTGCGCGCCTCGAACGTAGATGCTGAGACCGGCGCGCAAAACATCGGCGGTCTGCGCGGCATCTTGCAGGCCGTCAACTTCCTGTTCCCGCTTGCCGTCGCCTCGGGCACAGCTTACATGATCGTTTCTTCACGAGGACGCCGTAGTATCGGTTTCGTAAATTTACTTGCGATGGCCGTGATCATGATATCAGGGGTGCTCGGCGCGAGCCGCGAAGTAGCCCCCGACGCGATCGGCATTTACTTCCTGACCTGTTATGCTTTCCGTTTCCGGTTCCGCCCGATCCACTTTGGGGTCCTGCTAGGAGGGGCTTATGTGGCGCAGTTCATCTTTTTCCCATATGCCCTGTATGCGCGCAGCATCGTTCGCACTCCCGATCTACAGAAAAACATCCAGTTGGCGTCGGGCCTCATGCTGGACGTCATCTCGGACCCTGTGAAATACCAGCAGTTAGAGTACGAGTCCAAACAAAAAACGCCCTGGAAGTTCTTCTACTACGGAAAAGCTTATCCGACGTTGGATCGTTTCTCGCAGATCAGTGTCGCGGACGCCGTCATAAACACGGCCCTGCGGCAGCCGAACTCAGAAATGGACACTATTACTCCCGGCTTCCTCACCGTCCCGCCCCGGTTTCTGCTCCCAGACAAGCCCATCGGATCGCCCAACACGATCATCGCCCATCGCGTGCCGGGGATGTTAAACAAAAAAGACCATGGGACGGGCATCTCCATGGGCTTCTTCTGTGATGCGTTCGCCAGCTTCAGTTGGCCGGGCGCCTTCTGCATCTCTTTCGCCCTCATGTTCTGTCTTCTGTGGGCCTACAGCTTGATCGTCAGCCTCCGCCTCTGGCAGAACATCTACGCGATCTGTTTCATGCTCGCGGTGCCTCACTCCTTCTCCGAAGGGATTATATCAAGTTTTATCCCTCTCATCCTGCAAACGCCGCTGGTCTTCGCTGTCGTGGTGTATTTCATCCTTTTCCTGGTCTCGTTCGCGATGCGCGCCCAGGTGAAGATCCAGGAGGCGAAGCAGAGGGCCGCTAGGGTCGGCCGCGCCCGCCTGACAGGCCGGAGGCTGAGTCTGCCGCAGGCCGGTCCAGCCGGCGGGAACGACGCCGGGTGACGCTCCGAGTTCGCGTTGAAAGATTGCCGGTGAACATTTTACAAGTCATATCATCCACCGACCCCGCCCACGGCGGCGTGATGGAGGCGACGCGGCAGACGAGCCTGGTGCTGGCGCAGACGGGCCACCACATCGAAGTAGCCTCAGCCGACGCCCCCGGCTCGCCCTGGCTGTCCGACATGGGCCTGACAGTCCATGCGCTCGGCCCGTCCCGGTCGGCCTACTGCTACGCGCCCAGAATGCTCCCCTGGCTGCGCGGGAACGCCGCCCGCTTCGACGCCGTGATCGTCAACGGCCTGTGGCAATACCCCGGTTTCGCCGTCCGGCACGCGCTCCGGGGCACGCCGACGCCCTACTTCGTCTACACGCACGGGATGCTGGACCCCTGGTTCAAGCGGACGTATCCACTCAAGCACCTGAAAAAGAGCCTCTACTGGCCCTGGGGCGAGTACCGCGTCCTGCGAGACGCGGCGGCCGTCCTGTTCACCTGTGAGGAGGAGAAACTGCTGGCACGCCAATCGTTCGGCCTCTACCAAGCGAGCGAGGTGGTGGTCAGCTTGGGTACTGCGGGCCCGGCGGGCGACGCGACGGCGCAGAAGGAGACGTTCCTGTCACGCCACCCTGAGCTTGAGGGTAAGCGCCTGTTGCTGTTCCTGGGCCGCATCCACGTCAAGAAGGGGTGCGACCTACTGATCGGAGCGTTCGCGAAGGCGGCGCGGGCGGACCCGTCGCTGTGCTTGGTCATGGCGGGGCCGGACCAGACCGGGTGGCGTTCCGACCTGGAGCGGCAGGCGTCGGTCCTCGGCATCGCGGGCCGCGTCGTCTGGCCGGGGATGCTGACGGGCGACGAGAAGTGGGGGGCGTTCCGGGCGGCCGAGGCGTTCGTGCTGCCCTCTCACCAGGAGAACTTCGGGATCGCGGTGGCCGAGGCGCTGGCCTGCGGCCTGCCCGTCCTGATCTCCGACAAGGTCAACATCTGGCGCGAGATCCAAGAAGACGGGGCCGGCCTCGTGGAACAAGACACGCCGGCGGGGACGGAACGGCTGCTGCGGGATTGGCTGGCCCTGTCGGCGCCCGCTCGGGAAGCAATGATGGTCCGCGCCCGTCAGTGCTTTGAAGGCCGGTTCGAGATCCGCATGGCTGCCGACCGGCTGCTGGAGGCGCTGCGCGCGCCCCTCAAAGAAGAGCAAAAGAAAGAAAGTCATGTCCACCATTCTTCAGGGGATTGATCCGCACACCCAGCCAAGCTTCTCGCTCTCCAACCGGCTGCGCCGCCTGAGCTGGGGGATCGTCTACGCCTTGCTGTTCCGGCCCTCGCCGCGCCCTTGCCATGCCTGGCGCGCGTTCCTCCTGCGCCACTATGGGGCGCGGCTGGGGAAACACTGCCACGTCTACCCGAAGGCGACGATCTGGGCGCCCTGGAACCTGGTCCTGGACGACTACGCCGGAATGGCCGACGGCGTGACCTGTTACTCCATGGCGACGGTGACACTGGGCAGGAAAGTCGTTGTCTCGCAGGGGGTCCACCTCTGCACGGGCACGCACGACTATCAGGACCCCGCGTTCCAGCTTTATGCGCTCCCGATCGAGGTCGGGGACGACGCCTGGCTGTGCGCCGACAGCTTCATCGGGCCGGGCGTCACGATCGG
>JAYTRQ010000701.1:0-9434 GCA_043746125.1 Armatimonadota bacterium
CGGATTGAGCGTGGCGGGCCGGCCCGCGTCGGGTGGGTCTCAGGTCAAGTGCAAGTTCTACGCCACCTGTACATGCCTGGTCTCCGCCCAAAATGACCAGCGTAGCGTACGGCTGTCGCTTTCGGACGAATCCGGCCGGGCCGTGGGCGTCGGCAGCGTGACTATTCCGAGCAACAAGGCCATTCCTGAACCGGGCGCTCTGGTGGAGATCCGCTACCTGTACGCCTATCCCGGCGGGTCGCTCTACCAGCCGACTTATCTGGGTGAGCGGGATGATCTGGACCCGAGCGACTGCACACTTGGACAGCTTAAATTGAAGCCGATGGGCTATAATGGGGAAGAAGAGTAGGGGCGGCCCCTCGTGGCCGCTCTCTTTCCATGATTTTCCTGCTCCCGTACCCCAAAGAAACAGAAATGACCACAGAACCAACCAATGAGCTATTGATCGTCCGCCTGAACGAACGTGCCCACGACCCGAAAAGGGCAGCCGACGAGGTCGGCACCATCCGGGACGAGAAGGGTCGGCCGGTCCCTCGCGTCGCCGCCCCGCCCGCCACGGAGGAGCAGGTCGCGGCGGCAGAAAAGCGCCTTGCATTCGGCCTGCCCCCGCTGCTGCGTCAGGTCTACCAGGGCGTCGGCAACGGCGGATTCGGGCCGGGCGCGGGTCTGTTCGGGCTGCCAACGTCCCCAAACGACGAAAAAGACTCGGCCGCCGGGCGGTACTTTGAGCTGCGTCGGACCCAGACCAAGCCCCTCTGGCCCTCCGGCCTGCTCCCTCTCTGCGACTGGGGCGGCGGCATCGGCTCATTCGTAGATTGCACCCTCCCTGACGCGCCTGTCATCCGCCTGGACCCGAACATGCCCCGTGCGGACGTCGGCATGCGCGTGCCCGCGCCGAAGCACTACGTCCGGGCATCCCAAGTCGGGGCCGCCTGCTGGGTCGAGTCCCCATCACTCAGCCTGTGGCTGGAAGCCTGGGCGGACGGTCAGCCGCTGTTCTACCTGGCCTACGGCGGGCCGGACGACACCGAGGACGAGGAAGACGATGAGGAGGACGACGGGTAGGGGCGGGGTTCTCCCGCCCTCACCTTCGTCCTCGCCCTCCCCTTCCTCCCAGGGCGATTGCTTCTGAACTTGAGCCATTAGAGCCAATAGAGCCAATGGGCTAAAGCCCTTCGCTGTGTGGCGCGGACGCCGACTGACCGCTTCGAGGGCAGAAGGCTAAGACAGAAGGAGCGCTGACAAGTGCTGATCTTGTCCCCGCGAAGCGGTGACTCGGCCGCAGGCCACGCAACGAAGGGCTTTAGCCCATTGCCTCCATTGGCTGAAGTCCATAGGCAACCGCCCTGGCTCCGCCTGCATTTTACTTGCGTTCCGCAGCCGGCTGTGGTACACTGACTTCAGGAGGGCGTATGTTCGGCCTGACGTTACTCACCGCCCTGACGGACGACCCCAGGCCCGACGCCGTAAAGATGGGCGGCCCCAGCGACGCCCTGCTCATCGCCGCCGCCCAGCACGGGGACGTCAAGGCGTTCGGGACGCTGCACTCCCGCTACTACAAGCGCGTCTACCACCTCGCCTACCTCAAGACCAACAACGCCCAGGACGCCGAAGACGTCGCGGGGGAGACCTTCATCCGCGCTCTGGCGAACCTCAGCCGCTTCCGGCTGAAAGAGGGCCAGACGACCCTGTACCCCTGGCTGCACCGGATCGCCGTCAACCTGATCGTGGACGGCGCCCGCCAGCGCCCCCCGTCCGGCGTCGTGTCTCTGGATGCGCCCCTCGTGGACGGGATGCGTTCCCTGCTCGACCAGCGCCTGCCCGGCGCGTCCGATGCGCCCTCGCCGCAGGAGATCGTGGAGCGCCATGAGGTGCAGCAGATGGTCCGCTCGGCCATCGCCGCCCTGCCGCCCGACCAGGGGGACGTCCTTATCTACCGCTTCCTGGGCGACCTGCCGCCGCGCGAGATCGCGCCCCTGCTGGGCCGGTCCGAGTCGGCCACGAAGTCACTGCTGCACCGAGCGACCCTGGCCTTGAAGCGCGAGATCGAGCGCCGCGTAGACGCCGTGGAGCGTTTGGAGGCGCACCGGCGGCACGTGAACGAGCCGGAGAGGGAGGCCCAGCATGTCCGACGATCTTGACCCCCCGGCCGACTTAGACCTAGCGCTCGAGTCCCCCGCCCTCGCCGGGACCGTCCGTCTAGCCCGCGCCGCCCTGGACGCGCCCGCCCCACCCGCCCAGGCCGAGACGGAGTCCCGCCGCCAGGTGGAAACGCTGATGCAGGAGGCCGCCCTGTCGCCCCGCGTCCTGCGCGAAGCCGACGCGCCCCTGCCCCGGCGGGCGTGGTGGCAGCGGGCGCTGTTTTGGAAGCGGTAAAATCTTCACGGTTAGTCAATCGTCCCCTTTGAGCGCGGCAATGAATCGTTTAACCACCTGAGCATACATGGCAACGTGACTGAAGAGAGTACCATACACTATGAGCCTGTGTCGCTTGTCGCCCTAGGACAGCCGACACAAGACGGAATCTTCATCTGGGACGAGAGGGATGAAGATTGCCGCCTGACGCTGCGTATCCGTGAAGCAGAATCGACCGCGACTGAGGCTGATTATTTCGAGGCGATGTGTTCGATTCGGCTGAGACTGGAAGCGAACGGCTTGAGGCCCTTCTGCTACGGGGCAAGCCGTAGGGCTTTCCCGTCAGGTATGAGCAGAGACATGGGATCAGGACTTCAGCTTTATAGACTGAAACTGGGCGAACCGGCGAAAACCGATCACGTGGTCAGCATCTTTGCCAGCGGCCCGGACGTAGAGCCAGTCACTGTGGCCGAGCAGCGGGACTTCTTTGATCAATGGCTGGTCAGCCTGCGCCAGCACACGGGGGAGGATGGGAAACGAGCGTAATCATGAGCATCTGCGTAGTGTGTTTGCAAGGGTCTTACTGGCGACTGGAATGTATACAAAGCCTCACCGACGGCCTCTGATTACTCGCGTGGGCATTGGCCGCCTCCGCGTGCCTTCTGCCGGCCTTGCCGGCGGCGGCTGTTCCGGCGATAAAAGTCTTCGCGGAACGCACGCGAGCCGTGTCACGCGGCCTCCAAGAGACGTCTTATCGGATCGGTTTCACGGACAAAATGCGTCCATCTGCTTCCGGCACCACTCATTCTCAGGTGTCAGTGAAGTTTTTGTGGCTCAAAAGCTCGGGCAGTCCTGAGATTTTCACTAACAGCGATCATAGCCTGATGGCGGTCCAGACGATGCCATATTGGCGGCGGACAGGCCGAGCGCGTTTTGGACGACGAATCTGCCTGCTTCTCTCCACGCCCCGTCACGGCATCAAGATCATCAGGGACTTTAGTGAGCGATTGAACAGGCTGCGCCTCGCGAACGTGTCCCAGTGGGGGCCTCTGGCGGGGCATTATTACCGCCCAGCATCTACCATTTTTCTGGTTGCTCAGTCTTTGACAGGGCGCGACGTCTACGCGAATCAGTATGCGATTGATCCAAAAGTGGGTCTCCCCGAGTACAACACATTAGGGGTCAGAGTGGACACGTCTGGCAGGCTCTCTTTTGTCTGTTTCGTCTCTCAGGGCTTTTGACGTAGAGGCTGATCCGACTTCCACCGGCAAAGGCGACAGTCGTATCTGGTACAATGCTGACACAAGAACTCAAGAACGCGGCGACGGCTGCTTTTCGTGACAACGCCAAACTAAGCGAGATGTCGCCGGGAGAACGTGAACAAGCGGCACAAGGCTATGAACAGGTCGCGCAGCAGATGGTCGGCACACAGGTCGGACTGGCCCGCCTGTACAATCTGGAGCGGGCCAAGTTCCTACGCGGTCAGGTCAGCCGGATCGCTTCCAAGGCACGAGACTTCGCAAACGAGATAGGTTATCAGGAGATGACCGGGACGGACTTATCAGGAGACTGGGGTATGTTCAAGTTCAGCGAGGGGGCGTGTGTCGCCCTGAAGAATGACAACCCGCAGCTAGGTTTGGTGGCGGGAGACACCGGCGTCGTCTGGGCCTTGTACGAAACCCAGCCGCCCGCGTACGAAGTCACGTTCCGCACCCAGGACGGCGAGGAGTTTGACGCCCTCACCTATGAGGAAGAGCTGACCGAGCCAGCGGCTGGTCGTGAAGCGGCAGTTCCGAGTGTAGAACGCCGCCTTGCGGTGGCCTAACCCATGCCACCTGTTGTGACACGCCCCACCGGGTCACGTTTGCAGTGGGCGGCTTCGGAAGTTGGGACGCCGATGCACAATAGAGGGCCTTATGTCGCCGTGTTTTAATCATCCGAAAGTCGCCGCCGTGGGCAACTGTCTCCAGTGTGGGACGCCCGGCTGCGGGGAGTGTTTAGAGGAGGTCGGCGGCAAGCTGGCCTGCCGCCGGTGCGGGGCGGGACTGAAAAGCAGACTGGCTCAACAGCAGGCGGCCCCGCCTCCGCCCGCGCCCCCGGCCAATGTGCGCTACGGCCCGAACCCAGGCTTCGACCCCGCCCTGGGGATTGCGCCGCCCCCGAGACGCAACTACGTGGCGGAGGCGGCTGCGGCGGAGGCCGCCGTGCCTCAGAGTGTCCATACAAAGCGGCTCCTGATGGGGCTGGGCCTGGCGTGTGGAGTGGGCTGGCTGGGGGCGCTAGGGATTGAGAAGATCGCGTTTAGTATCAACTACGACATCGCCATCCTTTACGTCGTCCTGGCGGCCCTCATCGCCTGTTCGCTGCGGGGGCTTGCGGGGCGCGGCGGGATCGCCCTGGGATTTTTGGCAATGGCGGTGATGATCGTCAGCCTGGGGTTCGCCCACTGGCTGTACGTCCAGGATTTTGTCAACAAACTAGGGACGGGAGTCCCGGCCTCGTCGGCGTTCCCGGTCGTGATGGAACAACTGACGGGGACGCACTGGACGCTGGTCCTGTGCAGCGTGATTGCCGCCTTCGCGTTCGGGTATCGCGAACAGAAGACGTAACGGAAAAACGTAACAGATGCCGATTGTCAGTGAGACCTTGGGGATAGGCGTTGTTAACAACACAAACACAAGGGTCGAGTCTGGTACAATGCCCCAATGAGCGTACAAGAATTAGAAGCCGCCGTGATACAGTTACCGACTTCCGAACTCGCTCGTTTTGCCGCCTGGTTTGAGGAGTATCAAGCCGACCTGTGGGACCAGCAGATCGAGCGGGACGTGCTGGCAGGCCGGTTTGACGCACTCGCCGAGGAAGCCAATCGGGAGTTTGACGCAGGCCGCTGTCGGCCTCTGTGAACCACTTCACGACGCCCCAGTTCTGGCAGCGGTACAACGCCCTTCCCCGTGAAGTGCGTTCGCTTGCCGATAAGAACTTCGCCCTGCTTAAAGCCGACTCAAGCCACACTTCACTGCGCCTCAAGAGGATCGGGAAATATTGGTCGGCGCGAGTCGGGAGCGCATTACCGCGTACTGGCGACCGAGCGGGCGGAGGGGTTGGTCTGGTTCTGGATCGGCCCTCACGCGGATTACGACCATTTTATGCCATAGCCCGCCCTGCGGCGGAGAAGAGATAAGAAATGCCGATTGTCGTGGGGGTGGCGTTTAAGCCGCTTGGGAAAATCACGCCCTGTGATCCGGGGCCGTTAGAGCTGCTGCCGGACGATGCCGTCATCGTCGAGGGCGAGGCCGGGCACGAGTTCGGGTTCGTCAAGACGCCTATGCGGGCCGTCACCGACGACGAAGCGCCCGCGCCCGTGCGCCGCGTCCTGCGGCGGGCGCAGCCGGAGGATTGGGCGCGGCGGGAGCGGGCCGAGCGGCGTCAGGCCGAGGCGCACCGGGTCTGCAAGGACAAGATCGCCCGACTGCGCGTGCCCATGAAGCTCATTGAGGCCGAGTGGGCCTTTGACGGGGCGCAGGTGACGTTCCACTTCACCGCCGAAGGGCGCGTGGACTTCCGCGAGCTGGTCCGCGAGGTCGCCGTTGCCCTGCACGTTCGGGTCCAGATGCACCAGGTGGGGGCCAGGGACCATGCCCGCATCTTCCCCGGCATCGGCCCGTGCGGGCGGCCCACATGCTGCTCGACGTTTCTGCGTGAGTTCCAGCCGGTCTCCATGAAGATGGTCAAGAACCAGAATCTGGTCTTGAACCCGGCCAAGTTCTCCGGCCTGTGCGGCAAGCTGATGTGCTGCCTGCGCTACGAGCAGGAGACGGACGAGCCGGGCCGCGTCGCCCTCCCCGAGCCGGGCATGGTCGTGATGACCCCGATGGGCCGGGCCAAGGTGGAAGAGGTCAACGCCCTCCAGCAGATGGTGACCGTCCAGCTTGAATCACAGCGTTTCGTCGAGGTCCGGGCCAAAGACGTCGGAACCGTACCGGGCTGCGTTAACCACGCCGAGGGCGACTGCGACGGGTGCGCGACGACCGGCGACCTGGCCGGCTGCGAGGTCCCGACGCGCGACAAGCCGACGGGCGGCGTTTCCTTACCCGTAATTTGACCTGTTTGCGCCTCGAAACGGCATCAATCACCCGAAAATCGGGTATTCTATGTTCACCAACAGTGTGACCAAAGGACACCGCGCCCCATGATGACCGCGCCTTCCGCCTCGGAAGTCCCCGTTGCCGAACGTCGGCGGATTCAGGCCCGCGCCCGCCGTCTTGCCCGCCGGGCGGCCAGCCTCGCCAGCGAGGGCCGTACCGACGAGGCCATCGTCTGCCAGAACGAGGTGACGTCCCTGCGCCCCCAGGACCCTGTCGCCTTCTTCCGCCTAGGCCTCCTATACCGCGAGGCCCGACGCACCGACCAGGCCGTCCACGCCTTACGTCAGGCCGCCTCCCTCTCCCCCTCCGACCGCGACCCGCGCGAGGCGCTGACCGAAACCCTGGTGGAAGCCAACCGGTTTGAAGAAGCCGTCCAGGAGGCTCGCGCCCTCATCCGGGTCGCCCCCCGCAGCCTGTTCGCCCGCGATGCCCTCAGCGTCTCGTATTTGCAGATGGGCAAGCTGGACAAGGCCCTGCAAGTAACCGGCGAGATGGTGTGGCTTGACCCCCTGAATCCCGGCCACCACTTCCGCCGGGGCCTGCTCTTCCAGCAGCAGGGCAACGTCCGCGCCGCCGTCGGCGAGTACGGCCGCGCCCTGGAGATGTCCCACCCCGAGAGCGAGACCTACGCCGACGCCGAAGAGGCTTTGGAGATCCTGGACGACCGGCAGACGCGCCAGATTTTGCTGCTGGCCTCAGAAGACCGCGTGTTCCTCCTGAAACTACGCCGCGATTTAGGGGAAGCGGTCGAGGAGCGGGGCTTCTTCCTCAGCGAAGACGGCATGGACCGGATGGAACACCTGATCCCGATGGAGTTCCCCGACTGGGTCGGCGACCTGCCCGCGCCGACGTCCTGGTCCGGCACCGGCCTGTACAACTGATGCCCGTGTCCTCCAAGTGGCGCGAGGAAGTAGGACGGCGGACGCTCATCTTGGGCGTCCTGAACGTGACCCCCGACTCGTTCTCCGACGGCGGCCTGTACGCGGACGTGGAAGCGGCCGTCGCCCATGCCCACCAGATGGTCCTGGACGGCGCGGACCTCTTGGACGTCGGCGGCGAGAGTACCCGCCCGGCGACATTTGCCGATCAATCCCCCCTCTCCACCGACGAAGAGAAGCGCCGCATCCTCCCCGTGATCTCCCGCTTGGCCCAAGAACTCCCCCATATCGCCGTGTCCGTGGACACCTACAAGGCGGACGTCGCCGAGGCGGCTTTGGACGCGGGCGCGACGATCCTCAACGACATCAGCGGCCTGACGTATGACCCGGACATGGCGCACCTGGCCGCCGCCCGGAACGTGCCTCTGATTTTGATGCACCTGCTCGGTCGCCCGCGCGACATCCCCATCCATCCCGTTTACGAAGACGTCGTGGCCGAAGTCAGACGCTTCTTCGAACGCCAGATCGCCTACGCCGAGAGTTGCGGCGTCCGGCGCGAGCAGATCTGGCTCGACCCCGGCCTGGGCTTCGGCAAGACCACCTCGCATAATCTGGAACTCCTGCGCCGCCTGCCCGAACTCAAGGCGCTGGGCTTTCCCCTGCTGGTCGGCGCATCCCGCAAGAAGTTCATCGGCAGGATACTCGGCACAGATGACCCGAACGACCGCAAAGAAGGCACGGCGGCGGCCGTCGCCCTGAGCATTGCGGGGGGGGCGGATATGGTGCGCGTGCATGACGTCCGCGAGATGTCGCGGGTGGCGCGGATGAGCGATGCGATTGTGCGCGGCTGGGAGATGGCGTAAGGTGGGCCACGCGGGTGCGGGCGGTGTTCGGCTTCGGGGCCGCCCACGACCTGAAGGCGGGGATGGCGAAGATCGCAGCCTGGTTCCGACGTCACGAGGGGGGTCTGCGGGAAGCGGTGCTTGAGTCGGGGGGAGCAGAGTGTCGGCAGGGGCCTCTCCGAGCTTTTTAGACTGTCTCCTACCTCTTCCGCACTGCCTCACGCAGCTTCCGATACGCCTGGAACCGGGCTTCCTTCAGGCCCGCCGGCAGCAGGGAGGCCAGGCGGTTCAGCGCGTAAACACTAGGCCCCAGATGGGCGCGAATGAGGGAGAGCCGGTCCGTCAGCAACTGCGGATCCGGGCTGTAGTGGCTCAGGCCGCCCGCCGCGTAGTCGGCGATGACCAGATCGGAGTACGTCTTGCGGACCGACGAGTCACCGAAGGCCTTCACGTTCCAGACGTGGTCGGCCATGATCTTGTAGCGCGTGTCGAACGGACCCAGCCGCTCGAATAGGTCCCGGTGGCAGAAGACCGCCTGGTGGCAGACGTTGATCCGGCTGATCTTCCAACGCCCATAGCGGCCATTGTAAACGCGATCGTGGGCCTCCGAAAAGACGTTCCCATAGAAGTAGGTCGCCGGGCCGCGTGGGAGGACATCGGCGACGGCCTTCAGAATGCCAGGTCGCAGCGTGTCACCCGCCCCCAGGAAGTAGAAGAACTCGCCGGTCGCCCGGCCCATCGCCCGGTTCATGGCGTCGTAGACGCCCGCATCCCGCTCGGAGGCCCACTGGACCCGGTCCCCCAGCGCTTGCAGCACGGCGACGGTGCCGTCGGTCGAGCCGCCGTCCTGGACAATGCACTCGACCAGGGCCGGGTCCTGCGACAGCACCGAGGCCAGCGTCTTTTTCAGCTCGGCCGCCCGGTTGAACACCGGGATTATGACGGAGAACAAGGGGCGGGGCATGGCGGTCATTTGAGGCGTCATTTGAGGCCCGACGTCACTTGGAGCCGGGCGCGGCGCACTTTGCTCACAAAGACACGCCACTTGTAGCCCTGTCCCAGGCGCGCATATTCGATGGCGACGTCCGGGGCGACGCGCCGCGCCCAGGCCGCGGCCTGGCGCAGATGGGCCGCGTAGTCGCCGTACAGCAGGCGGGTCAGGCCGCGCGACATCTCCCCATAAAGTTTGCCCGCGTAGACGGGGTCGTATAGCC